>JAMOTW010000204.1 GCA_027062125.1 Thermococcus sp. | reverse complement strand
TACATCCTCCGGAAGTTCGGCTTCGAACCCGAGCCGATAAGCAAGATACACGGGAAGACCTTTGAGGCCCACACCCTCTTCGGGAAGATCGTCATAATGCCGACCTACCACCCAGCGGCAGCTCTCTACCGGCCGCCGATACGGGAGGAGCTCAGGAAGGACTTCGCAAAGCTCCGTGAGCTCGTGGGCCCTTCCCTATGAATCTCATTTCATCTTTCAATTACTCTTCCGAGTGAAGCACGACCCCTTGGCGTTTTTTAATTTCGACCCCCGCCCTCCTGAAGCTTTTCTGGGAAAGGTTTTTATGGTGGTGGTGAGCATTAATGTACTTGAAAGTATCCATTAATGCAGTAGTTCATAATCGTACACTGTGTGGATTCGTTTGGGCCAGTGAACTACGTGGTAGGATAGCAGGGTTTTCGAAAAGTTGGCATTACGCCAAAGGTATTCCAGGAAGACTTATATTTCACCGATTGTTATTTGGGTGAAACCCTTTGGAGGTGAAACTGTGTCGGACTTCGGTATACTGTCCCTGTTGCCGCCCCTGGTGGCCATTATATTGGCTATCTGGACAAAGAGGGTCGTGCTGGCGCTGTTTGCAGGTGTCTGGATTGGTGGATTGATGATAGCGGGCTGGAACCCTGTGACAGGTACCACCCAGACCCTCGAGTGGATAGTGGGAAGCGTGACCGATGACTGGAACGCGAGGATACTCATCTTCGACTTCCTCATCGGAGCCGGCGTCGGACTCGTCTACAAGTCCGGTGGAGTTCATGCACTGGCCAATGCCCTCTCCAAGAGGGTGAAGACGAGTAGGGGTGCCTCGGTTCTCGGCTGGCTCATGGGAGTCCTCGTGTTCTTCGACGACTACACCAACACCATCATAGTCGGGAACACGATGAGGCCGATAACGGACAGGACCAGGGTTTCGAGGGAGATGCTGGCTTACATAGACGACTCAACTGCAGCGCCCGTTGCGGGACTGGCCCTTATCTCGACATGGATCGGCTACGAGCTGGCGATGATAGGAAAGGGCTTTGACGGCGCTAAAGTGGCCTACAACTCCTACGATGCGTGGCTCTCGAGCGTTCCCTTCAGGTTCTACTCGATCCTGGCGATAATCCTTGTCTTCATAGTGGCTTACACCCACAGGCACTACGGACCGATGCTGAAGGCTGAGATGCGCGCCAGGACTGAGGGCAAGGTTCTCCGTGACGGGGCCAAGCCGCTAATGACCACCGAGACCGACCTCGGAATGCCCAAGGAGGGCGGGAGCCTCTGGGACTTCGTCATACCCATCATATCCCTCGTTGTAGTCTCGATGTTAGGCCTGTGGTACACCGGTGCGGCGAACCTCTACGCCTACAGCCAGGACCTCGGGTGGTGGACGGAGCTCGAGAACCCGTTTGGGGTCAACTTCCTCAGCTACAGCTTCATCGAGTCCTTCCGTGAGGCGGACGCTGCCACGGCACTTCTCTGGGGTTCCTTCGTGATGGTACTCGTCGCCAGCCTGATGCTCCTCGGCAGGAAGAAGATGAGCATCGAGGAGTGGGAGGACACCGTTGTCAGGGGAATGAAGCAGATGCTCTTCGCAAACACCATCCTCGTCCTTGCCTGGAGCCTTGGCAACGCCGCCGATGCAGTTGGAACCGGTACTTACATAATCAACCTCGCCACCGGCTCCGGAGCCAACCTTGGTCCCTGGATGCCGCTCATAATGTTCCTCGCGGCGATGTTCGTCGCCTTCACCACCGGAACCAGCTGGGGAACCTTCGCCATCATGGTCCCGCTCGGTGTCCAGCTCAGTCTCGCCTTCACCAACGGCCATGTCAATGAGATAGTCTTCGCCACAATCGGAGCCACCTTCACCGGCTCGATCTTCGGTGACCACTGCTCACCGATCAGTGATACGACAATCATGAGCTCGATGTTCTCCGGTTCGGACCACATAGACCACGTCACCACGCAGATACCCTACGCATTCACCGTCGCGTCGATAGGCGCGGTGCTCTACATCCTCTTCGGCCTTGGAGTCAGGAGCTGGGCCATACTCCTTCCGCTCGGCTTCGTGCTCCTCATAGCGGCCTGGTACTTCCTCAGCGAGTGGTACGGCAAGAAATACGGCGTTCCGCACGGCAAGGTTCCGGTTTATGTCGTCGAGGAGTGAGCCTCTTTTCTTTTCCATTTTCCAATTTCCGCGTGCTTTTTTGAGCGCCCTTGAAAGGTTTTAAAAGCTCTCCCCGCCATTTTCCCTGGAGGTGAGAGATTGCTCGTCAGGGCATTCATTCCGGCTCATATAACGGCCTTCTTCGTCCCGGTCTTTCACGATGACCCGCTCAGGGCCGGCTCCCTCGGGGCAGGTGTGAACCTGTCAAAGGGAACCACCGTCTTCGCGAGCATCGAAACCGGAACTCTTGAGAGGCACATACACGTGGCCTTCAACGGGGAGCCGGTGAAGAAGGACAAGGCGGTAATAACATATTCCGTTGCGGATGAACTCGTTCCGGAGGATTTCCTCGGCGAGGTTGAGATATGGCAGTACTTCGACTTCCCCAACGGCCACGGCTTCGGCAACAGCGCAGGGGGAGCGCTGGGAACGGCTCTGGCCCTTAGCTATGCCTTCGGCGGGACGTGGCTCAAAGCCGCTCGGGTAGCCCACAGGCACGAGGTCCTCAACAGGGGCGGCCTCGGGGACGTTGTGGCACAGCTCGCCGGGGGAATAGAGCTTCGCATCAAAGCAGGCGGCCCGGGCTACGGCGTCGTCGATAACCTCTTCTTTGAGGACTACAAAGTCCTCGTCGTCCCCCTTGGAAGGCTATCAACGAGGGAAGTCCTGGACGGCGACGTTGTGAAGGTCATAGAGCGCGAGGGGAGGGAGGCGCTCGAGAAGCTCCTCCGGGAGCCGAGTCCGGAAAGGATGATGGTTCTGGCGAGGGAATTCGCCGAGAAAACGGGCCTCCTTAGCGGAGAACTCCTGGAACTGGCGAGGGAACTGGACAAAGTTATTTCCACCCCCAGCTCCATGATAATGCTTGGAAGGGGTCTCTTCGCCCTTCTCAGGGAGGGCGAGGTGAAGAACGCCATAACCCTCCTCTCCGACCTCAACCTGCCCTACGACGTGACCGGAATCCACGAGGGCAGGCCGAAGGTTGGCAGGTGGGTGAGCTAACCTTTTATCCCCCTCGCCGTATTTTTTCCGGTGGTGAGAATGGGTGATATGAAGTACGTGGAGTTAGCCGACCTCTACAGGAGACTTGAAAAAACCACGCTAAAGACATTAAAAACCAAGTTCGTCGCCGATTTTCTGAAGAGAACCCCCGATGAGCTCCTCGAGATAATACCGTACCTCATTCTCGGAAAGGTCTTCCCCGACTGGGACGAGCGCGAGCTTGGCGTTGGCGAGAAGCTCCTTATCAAGGCCGTCTCAATGGCCACGGGGGTTTCCGAGAGGGAGATAGAGGACTCCGTTAAGGACACCGGCGACCTCGGTGAGAGCATCGCACTGGCTTTGAAGAAGAGGAAGCAGAAGAGCTTCTTCTCCCAGCCGCTCACGGTTAAGCGCGTCTACGACACCTTCGTGAGGGTTGCCGAGGCGAGCGGCGAGAGGAGCCAGGACAGGAAGATGAAGTATCTTGCCAACGTCTTCATGGATGCCCAGCCTGAGGAGGGCAAGTACCTGGCGAGAACCGTACTCGGGACGATGAGGACCGGCGTTGCCGAGGGCATCCTCAGGGATGCCCTAGCGGAGGCCTTCAAAGTTAAGGCCGAGCTGGTCGAGAGGGCCTACATGCTCACGAGCGACTTCGGTTACGTCGCGAGGGTGGCCAAGCTCGAGGGCAACGAAGGCCTCTCAAAGGTCAGAATCCAGGTGGGCAAGCCCATAAGGCCGATGCTCGCTCAGAACGCGGCCAACGTGAAGGAAGCTTTGGTAGAGATGGGCGGAAAGGCTGCGTTCGAGATAAAGTACGATGGCGCACGCGTTCAGGTTCACAAAGACGGCGATAGGGTCGTTATATACTCCCGCAGGCTGGAGAACGTCACGAAGTCCATCCCGGAGGTTGTTGATGCCGTCCTGGAGAGCGTAAAGCCCGAGACGGCCATCGTGGAGGGCGAGCTCGTTGCCGTGGGCGAGGAAGGAAAGCCCAGGCCCTTCCAGTACGTGCTGAGGCGCTTCAGGAGGAAGTACAACATCGACGAGATGATGGAGAAAATCCCGCTGGAGCTGAACCTCTTCGACGTCCTCTACGTCGACGGTGAGGCCCTCATCAACCTGCCTTTCTCCGAGAGGAGGAAGAGGCTTGAGGAGACCGTTAACGAGAGCGAAAAGATAAAGCTCGCCGTCCAGCTGGTAACTGACAGCGCCGACGAGGCCCAGGAGTTCTACGAGAAGGCCCTGGAGCTGGGGCACGAGGGGGTCATGGCCAAGCGCTTGGATTCCGTCTACGAGCCAGGCAACCGCGGAAAGAAGTGGCTCAAGGTCAAGCCGACGATGGAAAATCTTGATCTCGTCATAATCGGTGCCGAGTGGGGCGAAGGAAGGCGCGCACACCTCCTCGGCTCCTTCCTGGTTGCGGCCTTTGATCCCCACAGCGGCGAGTTCGTCCCGGTCGGAAAGGTCGGGAGCGGCTTCACGGACGAGGATTTGGCCGAGTTCACAAAGATGCTGAAGCCCCTGATAGTCAGGGAGGAGGGCAAATACGTCGAGATAGAGCCGAAGGTGGTCATAGAGGTTACGTATCAGGAGATACAGAGGAGCCCCAAGTACAGGAGCGGCTTTGCACTGCGCTTCCCGCGCTACGTTGCTTTAAGGGAAGATAAAAGCCCGGAGGAGGCCGACACGATAGAGAGGGTGGCTCAGCTCTACGAGTTCCAGGAGAGGTTCAAGGCGAAGAGGTAGCCTCAACTCCACGTTATCTCTATCCCCCTCTCCTCCCAGAACTCCTTGGCTTTCTTCTTCCTCTCCTCTATGGCCCGTTCGCCAAATCTGTGGACGGTTCCAAAGGCGTCGTCGACCTGGAGGTAGGTGTAGACCACCGCCCCAAAACCCAGCAGTGTCATTAGGACGATCAATACAGTGTTCTCGGTGAGAATGCTGAAGATCGGGGCATCATAGAGTCCGTGAAGGATGGAAGCCTTCAGGTATCCACCAATTGGAGAGCCCCTGAGGGCCGAGGCCAGGGCTATGGCGGTGAACGTGACGTGGAACATAACGACTATTACCCTAAGGGCCGCACCCAGCAGGTTTCCGGAGGCTAACATCACGATGCCGTACAGGAGGGCCTCTGCGATGGCGAATACCAGGGCCACCTTGATGGTGAACCTCCAGCGGCGGAGCGTGTCTCCCCCTTTGAGGAAATAGGGAATGAGCTTTGCACCCTCTTCGATTAAACCCACCCCCAATGGGAGCGCTATGGCCAGGAGAAGCTGGGAGTCCCCGAGGGCGTACATCACGGCAACCTCAAGGACACCCGCCGTAAGCATGGCCAGAACGGCGTAGACTGCTGCTTTCCCTGTACTGGTCTCCGGTAGAACCCTGTCCACCTTGGCCAGCCACTCGTCGGCCCGGAAGTAGAGCTTTATCCCCACCACAACGACCGCTGTGACGTATACCACGAGAGCCATTACCTCTATCATGGAACCACCGATTAACTTAGCAAGATGGTATTTTAAAACTTTTCCTCTGGAGTGGGCGTTCCAGGGGCCTCCTCGCCCAGTGGAGGTGAGAGCACCGAGGCAACTTCCGTCGCCTTTCTCACCATCAATGGGGTGACTAGGAGAAACCCCGTAGACAGGCCTGCCAGGTAAGCCACGGTGTTCCCGGAATAACCCTGAAGGACCGCCAGTGAGGGGAGGTCGTAGAGTGCGTGAGCCGCCATCGAGAACACCAGACCTGTAAAGCGCCTTGGCCCGCTTTCCCCGAGCAGGAAACCAACGGATATGACCGCCCAGATCGTGTGGAGGCCTATGAGGACTAGCCGGACTATGACCAGGTACCACTCCTGGCCGAGGACGAATATTCCCACCGTGTAGAATATTCCCTCTATAAGCCCGAGGAAGAAGCCTGCCCCCACGACGAGCTTCCACCTGGCCCAGCCGTCGAGGCCCTCGAAGAACTTCAGGGGGAGGAGCTTAACGCCCTCCTCGGCCATGCCTGCCAGGAACGCGAGCGCGACCCAGGCCTTGAGGAGCATCGCCGGTAGCTCGATGAATGACGCCAGAACCAGTCCGAGGATTCCCATCGCGATAGCCTGGGGAACCCATCCCGTTTCGGGGAAGGAGCGCCATCTCCGGAGGGTGTACTTGATGCCCAGCAGAACCACAAGACTACCCAGCACCGAGATGATGGCAAAGTAGTACTCGATTGCTCTTTCGGGGGTGGGCATGGAGGGTGTTCCCTTTTACTCCTTATTAACGTTACCGCCAAGTTTTTTAAAGTTCCTGTCCAATCGTCGTACGGAACTAATGCGAATTGACATTGAGGTGTTGAAGATGAACCTGAAGGATGAACTCATCGAGGCCTTCTTCTCAGAGGGCGCGGTACTCTTCGGACGTTTCGTTCTGACCTCCGGAAGGGAGAGCGACTACTACATAAACGTCAAGAAGCTGAGCACGAATCCAAGGGCTCTCAGGCTGATAGCCAGGCTCATGGCGGAGGAGGCCGGAAAGGCCGGCGTGGAATTCGACAGGGTGGCCGGCCCTGAGCTCGGCGCGGTTCCAATCGCCACCGCCCTAGCGCTCGAAACTGGAAAACCCCTCGTCATAGTGCGGAAGAAGCCGAAGGGTCATGGGACGGGGAGCCAGATTGAAGGTGAGGTGAAGCCAGGCGAGAGAATCCTCCTCGTTGAGGACGTGACGACGACCGGCGGGAGCGTGCTGAGGGCCGCGGAGGTTCTTGAAAAGCTCGGGGCGAAGATAACGGCTATAAGCGTCGTGGTTGACCGCGAGGAGGGAGCCAAGGACAGGATAGGCGAGCGTTACACCTTCCTCCCCCTGGTCACGGTCTCAGAGCTTTTTGAGAGAAGGGACGTTAGTCCTGTGGAGGAGCGCTAACAGCGCCTCGTAGAGCCTGGCCAGCGGGCCCTTCTTTTCCTTCTTCCCGAACACCCACTCGTCCAGTATTCCTCCCGCCTCGGCTATGGCCTTCGATGCTCCCGTCCTGGGGGCGTAGTCGAGAACCGGTCTACCGTAGTTGGTGGCCTCGGGGACCCTGTGGTCAAAGGGTACCACCCCCACCACGGGGACCTCGACGCTGTACTCGAGGAAGTCCACTATGTCGTTCACGCTCTCCGAGGACTCCCTGACCTTGTTGAGTATCACACCCACCTTGAGGCCGTACGCATCCCCCAGGGACTTCAGTTTGATGACCTCGTTCTCTATCATCCTGTGGACGGAGTGTATCGGGCAGCGTTCTATCTCGATGATGATGAGCTGGTACTGGGCCAGGCGGAAGGTGGAGATGGTGTCGAAGGGTATCCCCACCGGCGAGTCGATTATCGTAATGTTGTAGCGGGCCCCTATCTCCCTGACTATGTCCCCCAGCCTCCTCTGGTCGAGGTCGATGACGTCGTAGAGCTTGGAGCTGCCGGGCAGGATATCTACGCTGGTCTTCGGGTCGTGATAGACCGCTTCGACCACCCTCATGTCCTGGTTCTTCAGGAGGGTGTGGAGGTTGTACTGGGGGTTGTATATGCCGAAGTGGAAGGCCAGCTTCGGGAGGTAGAGGTCACCGTCTATGACGAGGGAGCGGTAGCCCACCCTGGAGAAGTACGTTCCCAAGTTTGCGGTCATGGTGGTCTTTCCTGCACCACCCCTCCCCGTAATGACAACTGATACCACTGACTAAGGCCTCCCCGTTATCGCTCCGGATTCAAGAAAAATTATTGAAAGGGCTTAGATGTAATCGCCTATCGTCTTGGCGCGGACCATTATGGCGGCCTTGTCTTGGCCGTAGAAGACCTCGACCAGACCGTCGGATTCGAGCTCCTTAACGGTTTTGAACACCGCAGGTGCGGGCGTTTCGAGTTCGGCGCTCAGCTTCTGGAGGGCGACGGCCCTCTTCTTGGTGGCGAGGATCCTGTACACGATATCCTTACGCCTGCCGAACATCAAGCGGCACCGTTACTGATTACGTCGGCGAACTAAATAAACCTTCCGTGGACACATTTGGCACTTCTCCAAGGGCAGGTTTATAAACGTCCCCTCCGGAGGAGAGAGCATGCGGGGAATCGTCGAGAGACTGGACTTCGATGGCATGGGCGTCGTGAGGGTGGGGAAGAGGGAAATCCTCGTCCCCTTCACCACACCCGGAGACGTCGTTGAGGTCAGGAAGTGGAGAAGGAAAAAGAGAAAGCTAATAGCCGTTGATTTCGAGGTCGTGAAACCCTCACCTAAACGGACCGAGCCCAGATGTCCCTATTTTGGCACCTGCGGCGGCTGTCTCCTCCAGCACCTGCCCTACGAGGCGCAGGTTGAGTTCAAAGCTGGGAAACTCTCGGCGCTTCTTGGTATAGATGTCGAGGTAGTACCCTCTCCTGTGATTTATGGGCATAGAAACAGGATAGATGTTGTCATTTCGACGAAGGGCATTGGCTTCAGGAGGAGGGGCACCTGGTGGGACGCCGTTGACATCGAGGAGTGTCCGGTTTTCGGGAAGACCAGCAGGAGAGTCCTGCGCTCGCTGAGGGAGTTCATAGATGACCACAGGCCGAGCCTCTACGAGATAGGGAAGAACGAGGGCTTTTTGAGGTACATCGTCATGCGCGAGGGCAAGTTCACGGGCGAGCTCATGGTTAACCTTGTCACCTCCGAGGGTTCCCTCTCGGAGGACTTCCCTTCCTACTTCGACTACGCCGATTCGATATACTGGAGTGTCAACAGGACCCAAAGCGACGTCTCCTACGGCGAGATAGAGCGCTTCTGGAAGTCGGAGTTTATAAGGGAGAGGCTGGATGACGTCGTCTACCTGATCCACCCCAACAGCTTCTTCCAGACCAACAGCTACCAGGCGGTGGCCCTCGTCAGGGAGGTTTCAAAGCTCGTGGACGGCGAGAGGGTTCTCGACCTCTACTCCGGCGTTGGAACCTTCGGAATATACCTGGCGAAGCGCGGCTTCTTCGTTGAGGGCATCGAGGTCAACCCCTTCGCAGTTGAGATGGCCAACAGGAACGCCGAGCTCAACGGTGTGGGGGCCGTTTTCAAGGTGGGGGAGGACAGGGACGTTGAAAGCCTGGCCGAGTACGACACGGTAGTCCTTGACCCGCCGAGGGTCGGGCTCCACCCCAAGCTGGTTCGGAAAATCTTAAAAGATGAACCGCGGAGCATCGTTTACGTCTCCTGTAATCCAAAGACGCTCGCCGACAACCTCAGGGCCCTCTCCGAGAAGTACTCCCTGGAAGAAGCCGTTGGAATCGACATGTTCCCCCACACGCCGCACGTGGAGACGGTTGTCAAACTGAAACTCAAGGTTTAACTTTAGAACCTGCAGGTTCAAAAACTTAATATACTTAGTCCGCCTATAGTGGTTAGAGGTGATAGAAATGCTTGACGAAAGGGACAGGATCATAATCGAGATGCTCACCAAGGACGCACGCACTCCGTTCACGGAGATAGCCAAGGTCCTTGGCATCAGCGAGACCGCCGTCAGGAAGCGCGTGAAGGCCCTCGAGGAGGCCGGCGTCATAAGGCAGTACACCGTCGTCGTCGACCCCTCAAAGCTCGGCTACAACCTCGTCAGCCTCACCGGCGTCGATACGCTCCCGGAGAAGATATTCGAGGTTGCGAGCAAGCTCAAGCAGTTCGAGTTCGTCAGGAGCGTTTACCTGACGAGCGGCGACCACATGATAATGACCGAGGTGTGGGCCAAGGACGGGGAGGATCTCTCCGACATAATCTCCAACAAGATCGGCAAGATAGACGGCGTCACCAAGGTCTGCCCCGCGATAATCCTCGAGAAGCTGAAGTGAGGTTTCTTCTTTTCCCTTTGCTATTCTGGTGCATTCCCCATTGGTGCGGGTTATAGAGCCTGCTTCTTGGACAGTTAAACACTTCGGAGGGATTAATACTTCCAAAGGAGCAACTTAAGGAGAATCCCTCAAAGAACAGCACCATAAAAGGAATTCACGAACTTTGGTCAAACTTTTCCCTAGAAAAGTTTGCTATGGTGGGGGCGCGGGGATTTGAACCCCGGTCCGCGGGTTTCTCCGGGTCAGAGCTCCAAAGGCTCATCCCCAATCAGCAAACCCGCAAGTCCTCATACCTCTGGAGCCCGCGATGATGGACCAGGCTACACCACGCCCCCATCCGGCTTTAGCTTAGCCATGTCAGGTTTATAAGCTTTATGATTGACGGAAGTTTTATTAACCTTGACTTACAAAAATATCCCGAGGTGGCCGCCATGGAGGAGCCAATCGTTATTGGGAAAGACAAATTCAAGATAAGTGAGGATGAGACCGCCAGGAGGGAGCTCCGCATAGTTAAGGTCAGCGACGACGTCATCCAGGTCCAGGAGGAGGTTCACGGCATCATCGCCTTAGTCGGTGCAAGCTCAAGCGTCAACATCAAGAAGGAGGAACTCAAGAACCTCATCAAGGTCGCCAAGGAGGAGTTCGGCTGGACCGACATCTGCGAGTGATCCTTTCCTTTCTTCCCGGATTTCGGTTAGAACGCCCGGATTTTGACGCCTTTTTGTGTATCATCGACGGTGATATTAACGTTTTATAAGCATGAAAGTGGTTAAAGTTACCGGTGGTTGCCATGGCAGTGGGAGATAAGATTACCATCAGTGTTATCAAGGCGGACATCGGCGGCTGGCCGGGACACTCAAGGGTGCACCCGCAGCTCGTTGAGACCGCCGAGGAGGTTCTCTCCAAGGCTGTTGAGGAAGGAACGATAATCGACTTCTACGTCGCGACCTGCGGCGATGACCTTCAGCTCATCATGACTCACAAAAAGGGCGTTGACAGCTCCGAGATACACGGTCTGGCATGGAAGGCCTTCGAGGAGGCAACCAAGGTCGCCAAGGAGCTCGGCCTCTACGGAGCCGGTCAGGACCTCCTCAAGGACGCCTTCAGCGGCAACATAAGGGGAATGGGTCCGGGAATAGCAGAGATGGAGATAACCCTCAGGAAGAGCGAGCCGATAGTCACCTTCCACATGGACAAGACCGAGCCCGGTGCCTTCAACCTGCCGATATTCAGGATGTTCGCTGACCCGTTCAACACCGCTGGTTTAGTCATCGACCCGAACATGCACATGGGCTTCCGCTTTGAGGTCTGGGACATCCTCAAGCACAAGCGCGTTATTCTCAACACCCCCGAGGAGCTCTACGACCTCCTTGCCCTCATTGGAGCCAAGAGCCGCTACGTCATCAAGCGCGTCTTCCCGAAGGAGGGTCACAAGATAGCCAAGGACGAGCCGGTCGCGGTTGTGAGCACCGAGAAGCTCTACGAGATAGCCGGAGAGTACGTTGGAAAGGACGACCCGGTAGCTATCGTCAGGGCCCAGAGCGGACTACCGGCGCTCGGTGAGGTTCTCGAGCCCTTCGCCTTCCCGCACCTTGTCAGCGGCTGGATGAGGGGTTCCCACAACGGCCCGATAATGCCGGTCGCCATGCACCAGGCCAACCCAACGAGGTTTGACGGTCCCCCGAGGGTCGTTGCGCTCGGCTGGCAGATAAGCCCAGAAGGGAAGCTCGTTGGCCCTGTTGACCTCTTCGACGACCCGGCCTTCGACGGCGCCAGGCAGAAGGCCGTCGAGATCGCCGAGTACATGCGCAGACACGGCCCCTTCGAGCCGCACAGGCTGCCCCTTGAGGACATGGAGTACACGACCCTCCCGGGCGTCCTCAAGAGGCTCGAGGAGCGCTTCGAGGACATCGAGTGATTTCTCCCCACTATTTTCTACCATACAAATCGTTTTGGAGCCCAACGTTTTTATACCACGAGCCCCAACTTCCCAGTTAGGCCCATCGGAAGTCTTAAATATTCTTCAGACCAAAACTAACACTCGGAGTGATACAAAGGGGTGAGCCTCATGAAGTTCATGGTTCTCAAGCTCAATCTGGACGAGAAGAAGGTGGAGAGTGAGGAGATCGAGAGGGAAGGGGTATACGGGGTGATAGACTACGGCCTCGAGCTCCACGAGAGGCTCGAGACCCACGGCATCAGCCCCTACGACCCCAAGAACGTTGTGGTAATGGGAATGGGGCCCTTCTCCGGCTCAATTCTCCCCGGAGCGCACAGACTCATGTTCTTCTTCCGTTCCCCCCTCTACGGGACGCTCTTTCCGTCCGCGATGGGTGGGGCGGCATACGCCTTCAAAAACGTTGGCGTTGATTTCGTGACCTTCGAGGGCAAGGCCGAAAAGCCGGTAGTTGTTGTCCTTTACAACGACGGCGAGAACGTGAAGGTTGAGCTCCACGAGATAGAGCTGGAGAAGGTTATCGAGATATGGAGGGACTACAAGGGCGAGGAGGGTGTCTATGCGCTCACCCAGTATCTCATAGACACCTTCGGTGAGCGCTTCGACTTCGAATACCGTATAGCGGTCGTCGGCCCGGCCGCCCTGAACAGCAACTACGGGGCAATCTTCTCCCAGACCCTCAGGAAGGGGAAGAGGGTGGTCGGCAGCGAGGACTGGGCGGCGAGAGGTGGCTCGGGAAGCGTTCTCCTGCGCGCCCACAACGTCGTTGGAATAATCTTTGGCGGAAAGCCGAGGAAGAGGGCCTTCCCAGGCGAGGACATCTCATCGTTTAGAACCGCCAAGGGCATCGTCGAGGGCGTCCACAAGAAGCCCTACAACGACGTCATAGCGGAAAAGACCGTCAAGTACAAGTACAACCCCAAGCTGAAAACCGGCGGAACCTTTGGCGGGAACTACCCGGCCGAGGGTGACTTCGTTCCAATACTCAACTGGGCGATGCCCTACATAGAGAAAGAGGAGCGCATAAAGATACACGAGGCCATAATGAAGCACTACTGGGAGCCCTTCAACAGGGAGGCGATAGAGACAAAGAACTGGACGAACTGCGGTGAGCCGTGCCCCGTTGTATGTAAAAAGTACGCCAACGGCCACCACATCGAGTACGAGCCGAGGGAAGCGAACGGCCCGCTCAGCGGCGTCATAACCCTCCGTGCGAGCGACATAAGTGTCCCAGCGGTGGATGCGATGGGCTTCGACGCCATAGAGTTCGGAGGAACCGCCGCCTGGGTTCTCGAGCTGGTTCACCGCGGGCTGCTCAAGCCCGAGGAGGTCGGGTTGAGCGATAAGCCCGAGTTCACGAAGGAGGCCCTCCTCGAGAGGCCCGTTGAGGCGAGCGAGAAGAACGCGAGGCTCGTTGCTGAGTTAGCCCACAGAGTAGCCTTCGCCGAGAACGAGATAGCGAAGATAATCGGCCTCGGCAAGAGGAAGGCGAGCGTCATACTCGACGAGAGGTTCAAGGACAGGCTCAATTACGGCGAGAGCTTTAAGGACTACGCTGTCTTCACACCCCTCGGCGAGGACGGTGAGATGACGCCCACGATGTACTGGGCCATCGGCAACTACATCCCGCTCCCGATTCAGGGAAGGTACTGGACCTTCTACCAGTTCGGCGTCTTCCTCGAGCCGGAGGAGCTTGCAAGCAAGATCATAGCCAGCGCCCTCTGGGAGTTCTGGTACGACAACGTCGGCTGGTGCCGCTTCCACCGCGGCTGGATGAAGCCCGTCCTCAAGGCCCTCTTCATGGACGCCTACGGTGAGAACATCGACATGGAGGAGCACGCGAGGAGACAGCTCAAGAGGCTCATAGAGTACGCCAGGAAAGCGGGCTACACGCCGGCATTCTGGGACTCGATGCGCGTTATAGACCTCGTCGCCAGGGGAAGCGAGGAGTTTGGAAACGAGCGCTGGGCCGAGAAGTTCAGGGTTGACAAGGTGGGCACGGCAAAGGAGTATCTGAGCAAAGTCCTGGATGCCTACAGCGAGGCCCTCGGTGTGGACTGGAGGCTCTGAATTTTCTTCCTTTTAGGAACAACCCTTATATTCTCCTCTTTCCTCAGAATCTCGGGTGAGAACAATGCGGGCAGTTGTAATAGGCTCCGGAATCGGCGGCCTTCTGACGGCCTCGTTCCTGGCCAAAAACGGTCACGATGTCACCGTCATCGAAAAGTCTCCCTACATCGGCGGCAGATTCACGAATTTGGAGTACAGGGGCTTCGGTCTATCTACCGGTGCTTTTCATATGCTCCCGCACGGCGAGGACGGCCCCTTGGCTCACCTACTCAAGCTCCTCGGCGCGAACGTCACGATAGTCAACTCAAATCCCAAGGGCATGATCTCCTACGGGGGGAGGACCTTCCACTACCGCGAGGGCTGGAAGTACCTTGGATTCAGGGAGAAGGCCAGGGCGATGAAGCTCCTGGCTGACGTTAAGAGGGACAAACTCCCAGAGGGAGAAGAGGCCGAGATGAGCGGGCGCGAGTGGATTCGGGAAAAGATAGGCGACAACGAGTTCGTTGACCTCTTTATCAAGAGCTTCCTCGGCTGGG
>JAMOTW010000203.1 GCA_027062125.1 Thermococcus sp. | reverse complement strand
GCCTTCGGGCCGAAGCTCAAGGGGCACTTCGACGCGCTCATCATCGAGGGTAAGGCCGAGGGGCCCGTTTACCTTTATGTCCACGACGGGGAGGTGGAAATCAGAGATGCAAAGCACCTCTGGGGCAGGGGCAACTATGAGGTAGCTAAAGAACTCTGGAGGGAGCACCCTACTTCGAGCGTGGCACTCATCGGGCCGGCCGGAGAGAAGCTGAGCAGGATAGCCAACGTCATCTACGACACAGAGAGGGCGAGCGGAAGGGGCGGCCTTGGAGCGGTCCTCGGGAGCAAGAAGGTCAAAGCGGTGGTCGTTGAGCCCGGTGAGAAGCCGAGGGTGGCCAACCCCGAGGAGTTCCAGAGACTCTGGCAGGAGTTCTACGACCACTTCGCCACCGATCCGAAGTACGAGCACAGCAGAAACTACGGCACGAGTGATGGGCTGAGAAGCTCAGCTTCCCTTGGAATGAGTCCTGCGTACAACTTCTCGAGACCCTACATCCCGGACGAGCTCGCGAGCAGACTCGCCGGAGACGAGGTCAAGAAGTATGAGATCGAGCCCGAGTGGTTCGTCCACGGCAAGAGCTGTCCGATAAAGTGCGCCCGCTACGTAGAGGTCGAATACAGGGGCAGAAAAATTCGCGTCAAGCCTGAATACGAGAGCATTGCCATGCTCGGAGCCGCGACCGGAGTGTTCAACTTCCCGGCGGTGGCGTACTTCAACTGGCTCGTCAACAACCTCGGCCTGGATAGCATAGCGACTGGAGCGACCATCGGCTGGCTCTTTGAAATGGTGGAGAGGGGCTTAATCACGGAGGATGAGATGGGCTTCCCGGTCAAGGGCTTCGGCGACGAGGAGGCCGAGGAGAGGCTCATCAGGCTGATGGCCGAGAGGAAGGGCATTGGGGCGATTTTAGCGGACGGCGTGAAGAGGGCCTGCGAGCGCCTGGGTAGAGGTTGCGAGTTCGCCGTGCACGTGAAGGGCATGGAAAGTCCAGCCTGGGACCCGCGCGGAAGGAGGACCTACGCCCTCAGCTATGCCACCGCTGACGTCGGGGCCTCTCACCTGCGGGGCTGGCCGAGGCCTCATCAGCTACCGAATCAGGGGCCGGCCAAGGAGCTCGTGCCGTCGCTCATCGAGGGCAGGGACGAGAGCTACATCACCGACATGCTCGGTGTCTGCAAGTTCGTCTCTTACAAGATGGAAGACCTTGCAAGGTTCTACTCGCTCGCAACCGGGGAGGAGTGGACGGTCGAAAGGCTCAGGAAGGTTGCACAGGCCGTCGAGAGCATAGCAAGGATACACGACGCCCTCGACTGGGTTACGCCGCCGCTCGACGACACGATTCCACCGCGCTGGTGGGAGGCAGAGCCGGACGGTCCAGCTAAGGGCAACGCGGCCTTCATAGACTACGACGACTTCCTCGAGGCGAGGAGGGAGTTCTACAGGCTGAGGGGCTGGCACGAGGAGCTCGGCGTCCCGCTGCCGGAGACGATGGAGGAGCTCGGCTATCCGGAGTTCAGGGATGATGCGGAGAGGGCTTTGGAGGTCGTGAAGAAGAGGATGGGGCTTTGATGTTTCGGTCCCCTCCTCTCTATGTTGTCTCAGTCGGTCAGGGATTAGCGTCTTCTCGGTGGAACGTCAGCGTCCCGTTGCAGTAGGTGGCGTTTCCGTCGTACAGCCCAAAGGTCGCACAGCCGTTTTCGTCTATCTTCCCCCAGCCCGGAATAACGTAGCAGAGGCACGTTGGATCCTTCCAGGGGAAGGCCTTCTTGAAGATAATCTCCGTTCCGTTAAGGATCATCACGCGGCCGAAGTACGGCGAGCCGTCGGGCTGGGGTCTTTCAAACCCCATCAGCACGTAGCTGCCGTTGGAGACGAGAAAGGCGTTTCTAAGGGGAACAACGCCCCAACCAAGGTCGAACTCTCTTACGGTTCCGTTTTCTCCCACGATGTAGAGATAATCATCGGGAGCATATCTCCTCACCTCCGGGACGCGGTGTGGAGCGGTTTGATACACGAGAACATAGAGATACTCGCTTGTATTGGTTATCAGAACTCCTGGAACCGCTGTCCCGTTGTTTTTGTGGTATCTCTCTTCATAGCTCCACAGATAACCCGGGAATTCCATCATCCAGAGGGACTTTCCATCGAGATCGCAGGCCCTTAAGCGAACGATTGGCACTCTGGCGGTTATGTTCCCAACGGTTATGTTGGTCTTGCCCTGAGCGTCAACGCTGAACTTCACGAAGAGTGTTTCTCTGACATCTTCTAAGTTTTCAAGGAACACCGTACCCCAGAAGAGGGAGAAGTTTTCCCTACTAAAAACGGAAGGAGAACCTTGGACTGGGCTGTTGTTTTGAGCGGGGATCGTATTTGTGTTGGTGTCTTCGTTTGAATCTGGCTGGTAACTTTGGAAGGTGTAAGCTAAGATTGCTCCACAGATTGTAACAAGAATAAGGACAAAAATGAGATAAGAGCGTTTCACCACCAATCACCTACCCCTTCAAGTCTTTCTTGGTTCTATATGTTGGAATACAATGTTAGGCTTACATGAGTTTCGCTTCCGCCTCCAAAGGACCTTGAGTCTGTTGTGGGATATGGAGAATAAAAGCACACTACAACCATCAGCAGTCCCAAAAAGACTGCCAACAGGGGTTTCCATTTCAAGTGGTTCATCTCCTTTGGGTTTTTCATAACACTTATGAACGTTAGCATATATAAACTTTTTCTTTTACTATTAGTAAATTTTCTTTCTTTTTTTTTAGAGTATAAATTCGTTCGGAGTTGAGTTTTACAAGGAGAATGAGCTAAAAGAAAGGAGAGTAATCGAGTAATTTAGTGAATACATCGGAACAAAAAGCGAAAAGTCACCCCTTCAAAAACGCCTCGACCAGGTTCCTCGTCTCGTTGAAGGCCTCGAGCGGGACTCCCTTGGGCAGGCCACCGATTTCTCCCTTCACATCCTTGAGGACGCCCTCTCCGGCGCCGAGGAACATTCCCTCGCTGACGATTCCACGGAAGCTGGCCGGCGGGAGCAGGGCGACGGCAACACGGTTTCCTTCCTTCACCGTCAGGTCGTTCGTAACGACGGTTATCGCCCTGTCGCCGATGTTCACGTTGGTGACTAGAAGCCTGTCGGCGTTCGGGTGTTTGCCCACACTCATGACCTCGCCGACCGTTATATCGACGGCTATGACCGGGTCGTTTATCTTTCCGAGGGCGAGGCGTTTGTCGAGGCCGAGGATTGTGTTCAGGAAGAACCTGACCTTCGCGACCTGCTCCTCAACCTTCTCGCGCTCACTCTTATCCGCCAGGCTGATGAACTTGTGGTGCCAGTCCTCCCCTCCAAGGGCCTCAATTATGCCGCTGGCCTTCTCCTTCAGGGCCCTCATCTGCGGTGTCTCAATCAGCTCCTTCGGCTCCACGTAGCTGTATCTCATCGCCTGAAGCTCCGGAATCATCTCCTTCGCTAACTGCTGTGCCCCCTTCTTGTTCCACTTCCCCTTGAACTTCGCGTGCTCCACCGTCTTCAGGAACAGCTCCACGCTCTTCTCCGCCACCAGTAAGCGGTAATCCTTGCTCGTGTCCCACATAATTCTCACCCTCCAGTGCCTCTAAAACGCGGTTCTTAACGCTTTCGTCCCTTATCCCCTCGGCTATCGAGCGGGCCTTCACCTTGTCGCCCCAGCGGGCGTAGGCTAGGGCCACATCCCCCAACAGCTCGGAAGACAGTCTATCGTCCCTTATCACCCCTGCCAGAATGAGGGGCTCCTCGAGGAAGCCTATGCGGAGGAAGCGCCTCGCTATCCCCTCCAGTTCCCTATCGCTGGGCTTAAACTTCCCGACGAGGACTATCTCGAGGGCGTCGTCGAATACCCTCCGTCCGAGCCTGGGCTGCTCGTGGAGGAAGAGCCAGTAGGCCAGCTCGAGCATCGATATTGCCCTGCCCTCCAGCGGGAGGAAGCGCATCATTGAAATCGCGAGCTCTACCTCTCCCTTCTCCAGGAGCTCTTCAATGGCCACCTTGCCCCTCTTCAGGACGTCCCTCACCAGCTCCATCTTCTCCTCAATGTACTTTGCCTGGAGCTTGAAGAATATCGAGGAGTAGACATCCTTGGCCAGTTCGTAGAAGTCGAGGGCCCTCTCGTTGGGTATCTCGTCGGCGCTCTTCTCTACTAAGCGGGCCACTTTTATGAGCGATGATGTTGCCGCCGATGAGAGGCCCCGCGAGGCCTGCAGGAGCTCGACGGCCTCTCTGAAAAGCTCCAGTCCGTCCCTATAGCGGTCCGAGAGAACGAGGTTCCTTCCTATCCCTGCCAGCACCTCTCCCCTAACCCGCGGGGAGTCTGTGCTCCTGGCGATGTCCATCGCGTTTTCGAAGTAGGCCTCCGCGTCGCCATCCCTGTCAAGGACGTAGAGCGCTCTTCCGAGTATTGAGTAGGCCAGCGCCTTCTCAGGCGTTCCGCTTATTGATTCCAAAGTGTCGAGCATGTGGGCGAGGACTTCCTCCCTCGGGAAGGCCGTTAGAACCTCCGTGAGTGCTAAGAGGCGTCTAATGGGGTCGTCTATCACCAGTGCGTTATTCAAGGCGTTTTTATAGTCTCCCTTTGAAAGGTAAAGCTCCACGGCCTCCACGAGAACCACCAACCGCTAAGAATAGGGGACGAAGGTAAAAAAGGCTATCGCTAACCCTTGACCTTTTTGTCCCAGTTCTCGAGCATAGTGTCGAGCGCCAGAAGGCTGTTGAGCCTCAGGCGAACCTTCCGGTTCTCCCAGTCTATGGAGCCCTTGAACTCGTTGAGCAGCTCAAACACCTTCTCGGCCTCCTTCGCCGGAAGGTTCCTTCCGTAGAACTCCTCACCGCAGTGGGGGCACTTGAAGACGAAGCCTTCGAAGGTTTTCATGAACTTTTCGCGGTCCTGGAAAATTTCATTTGCGTTCTCAAGGACGAGCATCTGTTCTATGAGTCCTGCCCAGTCGAGGGAACCGCCGCAGAGTGGGCACTTTGTCATCTCAATCAACCTCCCTCAAAAATCTCTCAATCTCCTTCAGGATAAGCTTTATCGCCTCGTCGAGGTTCTTCCTTCCGTTCGCCCCGGCGGCGCCGGCGTGGCCTCCGCCCGAGCCGTCTATGACCGGCCCGACCTTCTCCATGATCTTGCCGAGGTGCAGGCCCTTTTTCACAAGGTTTTCTTTTGCCCTCGCTGAGATACGGACGCCCTTCTTCTCGCTTCCCACGACGGCTATGTCCGCGCCGAGGTTCAGGAACGTCTTGCAGGCGAGGGACTCGTAGGCGGAAACCTTGGAGACCGCTATGATATACCTCCTGAACTTCCTTATCTCCATCCTCTGGCAGGCCTTGAGGATGGCAGTGCGCTTCGCCTGATCGATGTTCTCGTCGCTGACGGGGGCCACGAGCTGGAAAATCTCCCCCATCTGAATTGGAAAGCGCTCCAGAATCTCGCTCAGAGCCTTGAATGTCTTCGCGTTTGCGAAGCGGAAGTTGGCCGTATCGGTAACTATCCCAGCAAGGAGAGCCTTAACGGCTTTCTCATCGTAGAAGCTAAGGTATTTGAAAAGCTCCCAGACTATCTCTGCCGTGGAGGTGCGCGATGAATCGACGACGGCTATATCGGCTCTGATGGGTTTTTCCTTCTCAGTATGGTGGTCTATGACGATAACGGTCTTACCGCGCGGAATCTCAATGGGTTCGAGCTGTTCGAGGGAAGAGGTGTCGAAGATTACCACGACGTTCTCTTCAACTATCGGATTTCTCTCAACGGGAACGGGTGAGAGGGTGAGCAGTCTCTTGGCGTACGAGGATACGCTCTGGGCGACACCGATTCTCACGTTTTCAACGCCGATTGATTTGAGGTAGAGGGCGAAGGCTATCGCCGAGCCGAGGGAATCGGGGTCGGCGTTGTGGTGGCAGAGGAGAAGGAAAGACTTGCCCTGTGAGCGCTGAAGGAAGCGCTTAAGCTTGAGTCTCCCTTTCATTTCATCTCCTCCAGGGCCTTTTCTATGCGCTCTATGAAGTGTTCGGCATCTTCGACAATGGACTCCGCTTCTTTTTCACTTGGGCGGTAAGTTGGGTCATAATCCGCCTTTTCTCTGCTGGTCTCAGCCAGGGATAGGGCTTTTGCATAGTATTTCTCAACGACACCGGTGTTCACAAACTCAAGACCAAATTCCGCAATGACTCCCCTGTGGCTTTTCGTTACTATCCCCCTCGCCCTGAGGAGCGCACTGGCAGCGTAAA
Source organism: Thermococcus sp. (assembly GCA_027062125.1). Lineage (GTDB taxonomy): Archaea > Methanobacteriota_B > Thermococci > Thermococcales > Thermococcaceae > Thermococcus. The sequence goes on along the minus strand of JAMOTW010000203.1, from coordinate 10,269 downwards.
ACATTGCATAGTACGCCCTGCTTATGGCATCTCTATAAAAACCCCTCTCCAAGAGTATCTTGGCGGCATCAAGTGATTCATGGGCATCCTTCAGCAGAATCTGAACTTCCTCGCTAACCAACAGGTATTCCCTCCCGGCTTATGTTGATGTAAAAGGCAGAATTTATGCGCTTCATGAATTCGAACTCCTCAAGGCTAATGGCTTTCGGGGAGACATAAATGCCATATTCTAGCAGATAATCCACCACGAGGTCAGCGAGCTTTTTCTGGGCTTTCCAGGGATTGTTTCTTACAACCACAAGAATATCCACATCGCTTTCCTCGCTCTGCTCTCCCCTGGCCACTGAACCAAAGAGTATTATCTCCACAAGGTTATCCCCCAGCAGCTTCCGAACGTCCCTTGCAAAGGCCTCCGCGATTTCTCTGTGTTCCATACTCCCACCGGTTCACCCTATGTTAAATCTGGATTTAATCCTTACCCGCAATCTCCCTCAGCTTTCTCTCAACGGCCGCGTAAGCCTTCTCAACGGCCTCATCTATTAGCCCCTCAACGTCCACCTTCACGAAGATTGGAACCTCCAGGTAGACCTCGACCTCGAGGTCGAGGGTATCCTCTCTGTTTATTCTCATCGTAACCTCTATGTCCTTCACGTCGCTCCTGTTGAGGACGTCGAAGACGTGCTTGATTATCGTCTCCTGCGCAAGCTCGCCGAGTTCTATTATCTGCTCCTCGCTCATCTCCGGCAGACCGATGTGGATAACCCTTCTTCCGCTGGCACTCTCGTCCATTGCTATCCCCCCAAATGAAAGAGAAGAGGTCAGCCCGCTGTGGGCCTGAGAGCGGACTGTATCTTCGTGGTGAGCTCCTTGAGCTTCTCGTTGAGCTTCTTCTCCTGCCTCTCAAGGGCGTTCAGGCGGACCTCGAGGGTCTCAACCTTCTCCTTCAGCTCGGCTAAAGCCTTCTCCTTGTCGGTCTTGACGATGAGCGTTCCGACGGTCTTGTAGATAACCGTTCCATCCTCGACCTTCTCGAGCTCTTCCAAAGCTTTCTTTGCCTCGGTGAGCTCGAGCTGAACCTTCTGCTTCTGCTGGATGACGAGCTGGAGCTGCTGCTGGTAGCTCTCAAGCTGGCCAAGCATGGCTTGAACCTGGGGCGGAATGTTCTGCATGAGGCACACCTCCGTAATCGTAATGCCGGGTTAGAATAAGGGGTGGGCTTTAAATAGTTTAGGCTGGAGAAAATTAAATCAAAAAACAAAGCCGTATCTTTCTCCCAGCTCATATCCAAATTTTCGATAATAATGCCTAATGTTCCGTCTAGTAAATGCCAGCATCTTATTAGCCGCCTCTTCGACATTCAACTTCCCTAAGTCCACCATGGTGATTACTCTATCCTCTGGGCGTGTCCAGAGTTTAAATGTTTCAATAAGTATCCATTGGGTCCCGTTAGTCAGTATACCCAATGCGACTCCTTCTTCGAAGCAATAACCAATTAACTGCCCAACATGTCTAGATACTGCCCTTCCTCTACTGATAATACGAGTTTTTGCACTTTTAACTTCTACGAATGCCACGGGTTTTCCATCCACGAGAAGGGTATAATCGGGTCGTCTTTTATTCCTAGTTTGTCTTTCTGGATATACTTCATGTGGGTCATCGATTCTCCATCCCAGCTCATTAAGAAGGGGGAGTACCATGTGCTGTTTTGTGGCTTCCTCATTGGTAATCCTTGACTGTATCTTTACAATAGCCTCAATCCTTTCCTCTAAAGGTGATGAAAACAAACCCGGCACAAGCTCACCCTCATGAAAATACTCAGTTGAGTATTATAAACCTTTCTAGATTTCAATCGAGTCCATCGCCACTTTAATCCATCTCAGATAGGAGTTGAGCGTTCCCCTAAGGGCGGAGTTGTCCCGGGCAAGAAAGCGGATTATTATCCTGTTCCCCTCGCGGAGGAACTCTATTCTGCTCCTCCGATAAGGCACGCTCTCGTGCTCGTACAGAACGCTCTCGTAAACGATTCTGGCGGTCTCTTCGTCCGGGAAGGAGAGCTCGATCACTCCTTCGATGGGCCACCCCTCTTTAGTCCCAGCGCTTCCTTGTAGTCCCATCTCCGCCCGTCCTCCATTATCCATATCTTGACGCTTATGAGGGGCCCAACGGGGTTCTCCCTGTCCACGTCGAAGCGGTAGAAGTTGATCGCCATCCCGCGCGGGTGCCTCTCAATAACGCCGAGGACGTCCGTGTTGTACTTGTCGGCTATCCCCAGGAGGGAACGCTCCCGTCGGGGGATGAAGGTTCCGCCGGTGAGCTCGGCGAAGGCCTGGGCGAAGGCCACGTGGTCGGGCCCGACGCGCTTGGCGGTCGTGACTATGAATGGCATCTCCTCGCGGATGGGCCTTATGTTCCTGTATCCCACTTCGCGCTGGAGCTTTATGCCGTGGAGGTAGAGGTAACCGAGGTAGCCCCAGTTCTCGGGGTCGACCTTGATAAAGGTCATCTTGAGTGGGTTGCCCTTCCAGACGTTGACTATCAAAAGACGCTCGTAGTTCCTGTCGTAGGCCTCCATGAGCAGGTCCTGGATGGTCTTCTTTCCCCTGGTCAGGTAGAGCGAGTTGGGGAACACCTTCTCCAGGTCGTGGCCGAAGCTCCTCGTTCTCCTCGTGGGTCTGTGGGATGTCGTTATCAGCATCATAACCCTCACTCAAAACCTGCTGTGCTCACTAAAAAGCTTTCGAAACGAAAGAATCAGATGGCCTTAACGCGCCTGGCCACACGGGGCCTGGGCTTGTAGAGTATCTTGCTGCCGCAGTATGGGCAGCGGACTTCCCTGGTGTTCTCGAGGTCGAGCTCGACCTCCTTTCCACATTTTGCGCAGCGGTAAACGGCCATCACCATAGCTATCACCCGAATAGAAGGAAGGAAATCAGGCCTTGGAGGCCGTGACACGCTTGGCAACCTTTCCGGCCGGAGTGGTCGGCAGGTAGGCACCGCCGGCGAAGGTGGCGCCGCACTTCTGGCACTGCCATATGCCCGTGCTAATCCTCCTGACGGCCTTCCTTCCGCAGACCGGGCAGACATGCTTCTGCTTCATCTTGGCCTCAACGGCGGCCACTCTTCTCCTTATCTTGAGACCGTACCTTGGACCGTATCTTCCGGCTGAACCAACCTTAGTAGTCCTTCCCATGAGCATCACCCCTAATTATCAGCGATTTTCACGACTGGAGAGTGTTTCCGGAGACGTTTTATAAACCTTTGCCTGGAAACTTTGCTCCGCAAAGTTTCATCAAAGTTCGCGGTTCCTTTAAACCCGCCGGTTGATGGAAGATTCCCTTATAAAATTTATCCGATTGAAGCTTTTGGATAAAGCTTCACCAAAGAAACTTTGCAGAGCAAAGTTTCACCAAAAGTTCTTTTCCTGTCGAACTGGCAGAGGATAATGCGTGCGCTCTAAACTTCGCTATAGGAAAGAGAGGTTTAACATTAAGATGGGCTTTTTATAAGGATTCACTCCCATTCTGGCGTCCAACGGACGCCTTTCTTGAGAGTGAACCACTGTTAAATCGTAATTGTAAAACAAACCAACAACAAAACTTACCTGCCTTAACGTGCACGGACTATAAAACCCGCCTCATGAACAGTCAGAATTATTTGATCAAACTTTTCACCAGAAAAGTTTGTGAGGGGGCCATTGGAGATGTCGGCCCCCTGGGGGTCCCGACGTCATCGCAACCCAATACTCGTCGGGCGTTTGGCTTTACTCGCAAAGCCTTATAACCCTTGACCCAACCCCCTAATGGTGCGAAAGATGGCCGGAACGGTAAGCAAGATAATCCACTTTCACGATGAGGAGGAGTTCCTCGACGATATGAGCGCGGCTATGGAGCGCTTCTCCTACCTGGCGAGCAAGTATGGCCACAACCCGATAGGCGGCGTCCTGCTGTGGGACTACGTTGGGGTTCAGGACGAGGAGGGCGTCAAGATATTCCGCGTAGGCGAGTTCCCCTACTTCGAGGGGACGCTGAAGGTCGACCTCGAGACCCTCCGTGTCATGGAGCGCTACTTCGACGAGATGGAGAGCAAGTGGGACGAGCTCCGGGTGGAGGACATAGCCTACTTCGTGGAGATGCTCAACGAGGCCCTGGGCAGGGAAATCGTCTACTACGAGGCCTACGACCTCGGCCTTGACAGGAACACCGCCTACATAATCATCGACATCGCCAGCCTTCACTACCTGGAGAGCGTTCTCGATGGAAGTGACAGGGAGATATTCGAGGAGGCCGTTGAACTGCTGATGAGGTATGTGTGATTGCATAACTGTCGAAATCTGGAAGTCGGTAATTATGTAACCACACAATCTGGGGGTGGGAGAGTGCTCTTCAAGAAGAGGGGCGTCTTTACCGAGGAGGACGCGGGGAAAGTGGTGGAGTGGATGAGTTCTCATCCGGAGGAGAGGGAGCTAATAGTCATGGCCGAAAGCGTCACCGCCGAGGCGAAGAGAAGGCTCTGGGACTACGCGAGGGCAGTTCAACTCATGGCGGACATGACCGGCGAGGATCGGAGCGTCAGGGTTGAGATACTCGAGGGATTTGTAAGCGATAAGGTGAGGGGGCTTAACGTGGAGGAGCTGGGATTATGAAGCTCGTGATGGCCGAAGTCTTCAACAGCTGGCAGGGGGAAGGCGGAAGCATCGAGGGCTCTGCCTTCGGCAGGAGGCAGATTTTCGTCCGCTTCGCCGGCTGCGACCTTAACTGCGTCTGGTGCGACTCCCGCGAGTACATCGACGCCTCCCGGGTTTCACGCTGGCGCTACGAGGTGGAGCCGTTCACCGGGAGGTTTGAGTACCGACCTAATCCCGCAGAGCTTGATGAAGTTGTTGATGCCATCCTGCGCCTCGATACCGGCGATATTCATTCGATAAGCTACACCGGGGGGGAGCCGACGCTCCAGGTAGGACCGCTCAAAGCCCTCATGGGGAAGATGAAGGAGCTCGGCTTCGACAACTTCCTTGAGACCCACGGGGGCCTTCCGGAGCTGGTTAAGGAAGTCGCCGATCTCACGGATTACGCGAGCGTTGACATAAAGGACGAGACGGCTAAGGCCACGGAGGACTGGAGGGCCTTAGTTCTCCGCGAGGTCGAGAGCATAAGGATTCTGAAGGAAGCGGGGGCAAAAGTTTACGCCAAGCTCGTCGTTACGTCGGAGACGAAAATCGAGAACGTCCGCTGGTATGCGGGGCTGTTGAAGGGCCTGGCTCCCCTCGTGATCCAGCCGAGGGAGCCGATCGAGATAAGCCAGGGGAGGCTCATGGAGCTCTACCGCGAGGCTTCGCTCATCATGGGGCGGAAAAACGTTGGCCTGAGCTTCCAGGTTCACAAGTACCTCAACGTGCTTTGAGAGGGTTTTTAAGGGCCCATCATAACTTTTCCGGCGATGATGACATTGGCCTTTGGGGTGAACGATGCCCGGGATCGACGGCCTGAGCCAAAAACTTTTAACCCTTGACTTTCTCCCAATCAGTGGTGGTAATCATCGAGGTCCTCAGGTGCAAGCGCTGCGGTGCGCCCCTCGAGACCACGCCGGAGGATATAATAGTCGTCTGCCCCTACTGCGGCTATCCCAACTCCTACGACAAAATTTTCACCGAGAAAAACGTCTTCTTCGTTGAGAGCCTCCCAAAGAAGGAAATCCTTCGCCTCTTCTGGGAGCGCGTGAGGAGGGACAAGGACTACCTGGGCCTCCGGGGAAAGATCGAGGTTGTGAAGGTTGAGGGCTTCTACGTTCCGATGTGGTTCGGGAAGGTCAGGGGGCACGGATACGTCAGGTTCGTGGCTTACGAAAAGGAGGGGAACGAAAAGAAGAGGGTCATCAGGTACAGGCAGTTTGAGGAGAGCAACATTGTCTGCGTCCCCGCCAGGAGGAGCGTTTACGACGTAACCGTTGAGGCCCTGGCTAAGAAGCTTGAGAGGAGAATCCACATCACTTTCGAGGAGATGGAGAACACGCTCAGGCACGTGATGGACCTCAGGCCGATAGCAGAACTCACCCCCGACAGGTGGGAAGACTTGGAGCTGGACTTCCTGAACACGGACTTCGGGAAGGAGCAGGCGAGGGCGGCCCTCCTTGACAGGGCCTCGGACAGGGCCAAGAGAACCCACGTCCCAAAAGACACCGAGGTGAAGTCCTTCGGGTTCGATGGGGAGGTTGAGGACATCGCCCTCGTCTTTTACCCCCTCTGGAAGGTGTACTACGACATCGAGGGTGGAACCTACTTCGTCGCCTACGACGGCCACAAGGGGAGGGAGGCCCTTGCCCTTGAGCCTGTTAGGGTCTGGCGCAAGGTGGCCTACGCCCTGACGGCACTTCTCGGTGTTTCGATGGCGGCGCTGTTCTCGGCCCTCTACGGCAACGCGGAGTACTGGGATTTCGTATTCCAGGCCGAGCGCGGGGCCATCATAGTCCTGCTGGTTCCGGGCATTCTCGCGTACACGGGATTTGAGCTCGCCAGAGGCTACGGGCGGAAGATGGCCAGGGACGTGAGGGTTGAGAAATGAAGGTCAGGTGCCCCAAGTGCGGTGCGGAGTTCGAGGCCGAAGGGGGAGTAGTGACGTGCCCCTACTGCGGGTTTCAGATACGGTTCGGCGAGTCCAGGACATTCACGTATCCCCTAAGGGTCGAGGATCCCTGGAAGCCACTGGTCTCCTTCATACGGCTCCAGCGCCTCTCCCCCAATGACGTGGAGTGGAAGGGCCAGCTTGTCGAGAGGGAACTCCTGTACGTCCCGTTCTACGTATTCTTCGTGAATGTCAGGGGAATGGCCCGAGCGTCCTCGGACGGCCTGGTCAATGTTGAGTTCTTCAACTACATCACCGTTCCAGCCGCTGAGGGCTTCGATGAGCTTATCAGCTACCCCCTGCCCACCAGGGGGAGGAGGTACTTTGACGGCCGGGTAGAGGGAAGACTCGTGGAGAAAACTCTGAGCGAGGATGAGGCTAGGGAGAGGCTCAGGGAAACGGTGCAGGACCTGCTTGGGGAGGAGGTCCGCAGGCACTTCCGCTGGGGACGCTTCGTGGTTGACGTGCCGGACCTTGACGTTACCCCTGACGGCCTCGTCTACTACCCAGTATGGCGTGTCAGGTACAGGTACGGCCTTCTCACGTACAGGGCCTACGTGGACGGTGCCGACGGAAGGATTCCCTACGCCGAGTTTCCGATAGCCCTGCCCAAGCGGTTCGTGAACTTCACCCTCGGCTCGCTTCTCCTGTCGTTCGGGTTCCTCGCGGGAAAACTGCTTCTCCCCCACGGGTTCACCTCGCTCGTCGGCTCGATGGGGGCTGCGGTGGCCGCTTCCGCCCCATCGCTGAGGCGCGCGTTCACGCTCAGGGAGCGGGCCAGCGAGCACAGGCTCCTGTCGGAGATTGCCAGCGAATACGCCCCCGGTGAGGAGGCCCTCGATGCGATAAGGCGCTTCTGGAGGGCGAACCTGTAGCCGTCAAATTTTTAAATCTCTCCCCTTTTAGTAACCCACGGAAAGATTAAGTGCTGGGGGTGAGTCCATGCCGGTCATCGAAGAGGTCGCAAAGAGAAGCTTCGAGAGGATTGGGAGCCACTCCCACATAAAAGGCCTCGGCTTAGATGAGAACGGGAAGGCCCTCTTCATGGCCGACGGCATGGTTGGACAGGTTAAGGCGAGGGAAGCGGCGGGTATAGCGGTCGAGCTCATCAAGCGCGGCAAGCTCGCAGGCAAGGGAATCCTCCTCGTCGGCCCGACGGGAAGCGGTAAGACGGCCATAGCTATGGGCATAGCGAGGGAACTCGGCGAGGACGTTCCCTTCGTCCAGATAGCTGGAAGTGAGATTTACTCCGCCGAGGTTAAGAAGACCGAGTTCCTGAAGGAGGCCCTCAGGAGGGCGATAGGCGTTAGGATAAGTGAGGAGAGGAAGGTCTACGAGGGCGAGGTCAGGGAGGTTAAAATCAACAAGACGAGGCACCCGTTTAACCCCTACGTCGAGATTCCGGAGAGCGTCCTCATAACCCTCCGCACGAAGGACGACGAGAAGACCATCAGGGCCGGCAGGGAGATAGCCTATCAGCTCATGGAAATGGGTGTTGAGGAGGGTGACGTCATACAGATCGACGCCGAGACGGGAAGGATTTCCAAGGTTGGAACCACCAAGGAGGAAGAGGGCCTGTTCTTCAAGCGCAGGGTGAACCTGCCGAGCGGACCGGTTCTCAAGATCAAGGAGTTCACCTACACGGTAACCCTCCACGACCTCGACGTTGCCAACGCTCGCGGCAACATCTTCGGCCTGCTCTTCAGCACCGGGGCGGAGATAAGCGACGAGATAAGGCAGCGCGTCGATGAGACGGTGAAGCAGTGGATAGAGGAGGGCAAGGCCACGCTCGTCCCGGGAGTCCTCTTCATCGACGAGGTCCACATGCTTGACATCGAGGCGTTCTCCTTCCTCGCGAGGGCGATGGAGAGCGAGCTCGCCCCAATCCTCATCATGGCCACCAACAGGGGAAGGACAAAGATAAGGGGAACGGACCTCGAGGCCCCACACGGTATGCCAATAGACATGCTCGACAGGCTCCTCATTATCAACACCGAGCCCTACAGGAAGGATGAGATCAGGGAGATAGTTAAGATACGTGCGAAGGAGGAGAAGATAGAGGTCAGCGAGGAGGCGATAGAGTACCTGGCCGAGCTCGGCGAGAGGACCAGCCTCCGCTACGCAGTACAGCTCCTCGCCCCGGCGAGCGTCTTAGCCAGGGGTGGAAGGGTGGAGAAGGAGCACGTTGAAAAGGCAAAGGAGTACTTCGCCGACCTCAGGAGGAGCACGGAGTTCGTGGAGAAGCTGGAGGGCATGCTGCAGTGAGCTTTCCGGTTTTCCTTTATTTCCCCATTATCTCCATCAGCTTTCTGCTCAGCTTCAGGTGGAAGATGAACTCGTGGTAGGTCCTGTTCTCCGCCGGAAAGACCACCTTGAGCTCATTCAGCCCCCTCTTTCCTCCAAACTCCCCGAATATCAGAATCCCGTTGACCTCTATCACGCCGAAGACCGCCGCGAGGTTGAAGAGCAGCGTTCTCAGCTGGTATGCCGAAACCTCGTGCCTTCTCAGCTCTCTCCTCGGGTATTCAAAGAGGAAGTACTCCAGCCCCTCCATCTCGGCAACGTCTGTAATCGCTATGTCCGCGGTCAGGAATATGAGGAGCGTCGGCGTCATCCTGTCGTAGCGCTTTAGACTTTTCACGATTATTTCGTCGTTGTTGTGGGCCGGCTCATTGACGCTCTCGGCGATGATTATCCTGCTCTTCAGGGCTTCGAACTCCTTGAGGGCTATGTACGCCGCCTTTCTGCTCTTCTTGGTCCTCCTGTTGCTGAACTCCCTCAAAAGGGAGGCGTTCTGCACCTCGCGTCTGATCTCGTCGAGTTGCTTGTTCCTGTACTTGTAGTTCATTGCGTTCTCTATCTCCTTCCTCACCCCCTCGGCGACGACTATCTGGTAGCCGTCGAGTGGTCTAAAGGAAGATATGAAGCGGTGGTAGAAGAGGTTGGTGTCGGGGGCAAAGACGACCCCCTTCTTCAGCCTCTCGTAGAGTTCCAGGGTCTGCATAAAGTCGTCGACGTTGTCGTAGCGTATTATTCCCGCGGAGATGAAGCACTCGTAGAAGTCCGTGTACGTTGGCAGCTCGTTCGACAGGTACTCGGGAACCTTCTCGTTGAACTCACGCCTGCCCGCGACCACGTTGACGAGGTAGCCGGTTTCAGTGGGCTTTGCTCTGAGGAGGGGAAGCCCGTAGAGTGGGTAACTCACCCGTATTTCGGGCAGGAGGTTGAGGAGTATCTGGAGTTCCGGCTTCTCTATGACCTCACTGGTTTCCCTCATCCTCATCACCAAGGAAGTTCTTAATGGGCTGCATATGGGCCGGAATCATCATGTATGGTCTGTCCGGAAAGTCGGTGTCAAGGAGCCCCATGTAGACGATGAACGAGACCGGAAACTTCCTTATCTGGACTATCGCAGCCGCCACAAGCGCCTTCCTCCCGGAGGTTATGTCGAGGCCCATCCTGTAGCCTTCACGCTCCAGCTTCGCGAAGAGCTCCTTGAACTTCTTGTCAGCAACGAAGAAGCCGTAGTCGGGAACCACCTCGGTCTCTATCGTGGGGTTGAGGTTGTACGCCTCCGAGATGGTCTTTATGGCCTCAACGACCTTCGGCAGGTTCCTTCTGTACCTCTCCTCGGTGAAGATGTATACCCTGT
>JAMOTW010000202.1 GCA_027062125.1 Thermococcus sp. | reverse complement strand
CGTCGAGATGCTCGTCAGGGTCATCAGCGAGCACAAGAACAAGGGTAGGGCTATAGGCATCGACGTCTTCGAGGGCGAGCCGGCCGACATGCTCGCCAAGGGTATCATCGAGCCGCTCCGTGTCAAGAAGCAGGCTATCAAGAGCGCCAGCGAGGCTGCCATAATGATCCTCAGGATCGACGACGTCATCGCCGCCAAGATAAGCAAGCCCGAGGGCGGCCAGGGCGGCGGAATGCCCGGTATGGGTGGAATGGGCGGCATGGACATGGGCATGTGATGCCCATTCACTTCTCTTTTCTGACCAGCCAGTTTTATAAGCCGCTTTTCGGGATTCCCGTTGGGTGGTGGTATGTACTCGGTGAAGAAGAGCCCCGCTGGCTGTATCTTCGATCTCCCGCGCGAGAGGATAGCGTTTCTGTTCATGGAGGACGGAACCTACATAATGTACCACGACGAAGGAACACTCTGCTATTCGGTGAAGCCAGTAGAGGTTTCGAGGGAGGAGATAGAGCGCTTTGAAGAGACAGGGGAGCTTCCGGAAATCGTGAGGGCCATCAAATCCGGAAACTATCCCGAGTCCTGTGTGGTCAAGGGGCTTCCACCAATCGATGGGGACCTGGAACCGCTCAACCCCTCCAGAAAGTGCGTCGTAATATTCACCGGCTTCCGGGACACGGTTATAGACTACGTCGAGTGCGGTAAAGAAGTTCTGGCCGTTGCCAGGCTCGTTGACAAGCCGGAGAAGGTCTGCCGCTTCTTTGGAAGGGGCAACTACAAGATAGCGGCGGTAAAGTTAAAGCGCGGCCAGGAATGCCTAACCCGGGAGGAGTTCCTCAAAAAGGTCGAGGAGTGCGGGAAAGGCTACCAGAGTGAGGCGACCAAAAGGTTTTAGTACCCAACTGTTATTTTAATCGGAATCGGAGGTGAGAGGATGGGACTGGTGATGTGGCTCAGGACTGGCCTGTTGATGGCTATGCTGACTGGTCTGCTCATGGCCATCGGCTACGTCTTCGGCGGGCCGAGCTGGGCGTTCATGATGTTTCTGTTCTCGCTGGCGTTCAACTTCGTAACCTACTGGTACAGCGATAAAATAGTGCTTAGCTGGTACAACGCCAGGATAGTCGACGAGTACGAGGCGCCGGAGCTCTACGCCATTGTTAGAGACCTCGCTGAGAGGGCCGGCCTTCCGATGCCAAAGGTCGCTATAATCCCAAGCGATACCCCCAACGCCTTTGCCACGGGGAGGGACCCGAAGCACGCCGTCGTCGCGGTAACCACGGGCCTGCTTAGAATCCTCGACCGGGACGAGCTCGAGGGGGTAATCGGCCACGAGCTTACTCATATAAAGAATAGGGACATGCTCATCGGCACGTTCGCGGCCGCTATGGCCGGTGCGATAATCCAGCTCGCCTACTGGGCCCGCTGGATAGCCATCTTCGGCGGCTTCGGCAGGGATGAGGACGATGCCGGCAACGTGCTTGCGGCCATACTGATAGCGGTTTTGGCTCCAATAGCGGCGATGCTCATCCAGGCCGCCGTGAGCCGGTCGAGGGAGTTCCTCGCTGACGAGGGCGGAGCGAAGATAAGCGGCAAGCCCTGGGCGCTCGCGAGCGCGCTGATGAAGATAGAGCGCGCCGTCAGCTATCGGCCGATGAGGGAAGGAAACCCGGCGACGGCCCACATGTTCATAGTGAACCCGTTCAAGGGGACGAGCATAGCGAGCCTGTTCTCCACTCACCCGCCCACCGAGGCGAGGATCGAGAGGCTCAGGAAAATAGCGGAGGAGATGGGCTACGCCCCCACTTTCTGATTTAATTTTTGCATAATTGCCTAATCCTGCAATTCTCGATTTATGTGATCGATCCTGTTGATAACTGTCGGTTGCACTTCTCAATCGGCAAGCATTTAAACGTTAGTGCACACTTCTTAACGGTGATGGATATGAAAGCCGTAAAGGCAACCCTTCTCTACGACGGTCTGGGGAACGTTCAGAAGGACGTTTACGTGGTCTTTGATAAGGACATCGTGGACGTAACGAAGGAAAAGCCAAAGGGAGCGGAGATAATAGCCGAAGGTGTTGTTACTCCCGCCTTCATAGACGGCCACAGCCACATAGGAATGGACAGGTATGGGGAACCCTACCAGGAGGGCGAGGCCAACGAGGAGATGGACGCGGTTCTTCCCCTAGTGGATGCGCTCTACTCTATCTACATGGACGACAAGGCATTCAGGCACTCCATCGAGTTCGGCGTGCTCTACTCCTCCGTCCTGCCGGGGAGCGGGAACATCATCGGCGGAAAAGCAGTTTTCATAAAGAACTACGGGCGCGACATAGAGGACGCCTTCATCCAGTACGCGGGCGTTAAGGCCGCCTTTGGCTACAACCCGCGCTCGACCACGAGCTGGAAGGGAACCAGGCCGAGCACGAGGATGGGTGCCATAGGAATCCTTCTCAACTGGCTCATCAAGACCCAGAAGACAATAAAGCTCATCGAGAAGGGCAAGAAGGAACCTGAGGAAGTCGAACCCACCGTTGAAGCCCTGATTCCGGTTCTCAAGGGAGAACTCCCGCTCCGCGTCCACGTCCACAAGGAGGACGACATAGCGGCTCTGCTAATGATAAAGCGGAAGTTCGGACTCAGGATAACCATCGAGCACGCCGGCGACGTTCACAGCAGGGAGACCTTCGAGAAGATTAAAGCCGAGGGCGTTCCTGTGATTTATGGCCCCTTCGACAGCCACCCCTACAAGGTCGAGCTGAAGCACGAGGACTGGAAGAACGCCCGCTACTTGCTTGAGGTCAGGCCCCTCTTCGGCCTCATGAGCGACCACCCCGTTACGCTCCAGGCGAACCTCTATTTACAGCTCAGGCACTTCATAAGGCTCGGCATGAGCAAGGCAGAGGCGATAAAGGTCATAACCCACAACAACGCGAAAATCCTCGGCGTCGACGACAGGCTCGGAAGCATCGAGAAGGGCAAGTGGGCCTCGCTGGTGATCTGGAACGGGGACCCGTTCAACCTTGAAAACTACCCGACGCACGTCTTCGCGGAGGGAGAGCTGATTCACGAGGCGGACTGGTGAGTTAAAGCCTTTTACCTTTTTTTGCTATTCTGTTGCTTCATAGGTCAACACCCCCCGTCATCACGCCGTCTATGACGACCGTCGAGCCGAGCATGTACTCCGCCTCTTCGCTCAGGAGAAAAGCCACCAGAGAGCCGAGTTCGCTCCACCTCCCGGTTCTGTGGAGGGGCGTTCTTCCGAGCACCTCCCGCTCCCA
>JAMOTW010000201.1 GCA_027062125.1 Thermococcus sp. | reverse complement strand
AAGAAGCCCCTCAAGCGCGTTGGTGAGAAGGGAGAAGGAAAATTCGAGGAGATAAGCTGGAGCGAGGCCTACAGGATAATCACCGAGAAGATTAAGGAGATCAAGGAGACCTACGGTCCAGAGGCGATAGCCTTCCTCGGAAGCGAGAAGATAACCCTCGAGGAGAACTACCTCGTCCACAAGCTCTCGAAGGCAATAGGAACCAACCACCTTGACTTCCCGGGAAGATACTGCCAGTACTCCAACAGCCCCGCGAGGACTGCCGTCTTCGGTAGCGCCGCGGCAACCAACCCCTTCGAGGACGTTGCCAAGGCCGAGCTGATAGTCATCTGGGGCCACAACCCGGCCGAAACCGCGCCGGTCTTCTTCGGTCAGTACGTTGAGAAGGCCGTCCTCGACAACGGCGCGGAGATGGTTGTCATAGACCCGCGCGCGACGAGGGGCCACAAGTACGCGAGCATGCACCTCAAGCCCTACCCCGGAACCGACCTCGCCATCGCTCTGGCTATGCTTAACGTCGTCATAAGCGAGGAGCTCTACGACAGGGAGTTCGTCCAGGAGAGAACCGTTGGCTTCGAGGAGCTCAAGGAGGCCGTTAAGGATTACACCCCAGAGTGGGCGGAGAAGGTGAGCGGTGTTCTCGCTGAGGACATAAGGAAGGTCGCGAGGCTTATAGCCACCAAGAGAACGGCCCTCTTTGTCAACGAGGGCATGAACCAGCACGTTAACGGTTATGAACTCGCCCTTGCAATAGCGAACCTCATAGCCATCACCGGCAACATAGGCAAGGAAGGTGTCTGGAGCGGTGTCTTCCCAGGAGCGCAGTGCGGATTCTGTGCGGCGATGAGCGGCATCGCCCCGAACAAGCTCCCGACAGGAAAGCTCGTCACCGACGAGGCCGCGAGAGCTGAGCTCGAGAGGCTCTGGGGCTTCAAGATACCCGACTGGGTCGGCTTTGACCTGACAACTATGATACGAGAAATGGGCAACAAGATTAGGATGATGTACATCACCGGTGGCAACATCGCCAAGTCGGCCCCTAACAGCAGGTGGGTCAGGGAACAGCTCAAGAAGCTCGACTTCCTCGTTGTGCAGGACATATTCCTCACCGAGACGGCTAAATACGCCGACATAGTCCTCCCGGCCGCGGCCTGGTTCGAGAAGACCGGGACCGCGATAAGCGCTGAGAGGAGAGTTCAGAGGAGCTACAAGGCCGCCGAAGCCCCAGGAGAGGCCAAGCCCGACTGGCTCATCCTGGTTGAGCTCGCCAAGGAGCTCGGCCTCGGCGAGTACTTCAAGTACGAGCACCCGGACGAGATTCTCAGGGAGATAAACAGCGTCATTCCGGTCTTCAAGGGCGCGACTCCAGAATACCTCGCCGAGCACCCCGAGGGATGCTTCTTCCCGTGCACCGAGCCCGGCGAGGGAACGAAGGTCCTCTTCAAGAAGGGCTTCAAGACGGCAGATGGAAAGGCCCACCTCCAGCCCGTTGGCTGGCGCGAGCCGCCGGAGATGCCCGACGAGGAGTACCCGCTGTGGCTCACCAACTTCAGGCAGGTTGGCCACTGGCACACGGGAACGATGTCCTTCGAGAGCCCAAGCCTTGAGAAGCGCTGGCCAGAGGAGTACGTCATGATCAACCCGAAGGATGCCGAGAAGTATGGCATAAAGAACGGGGACCTCGTCAAGGTAGAGACGAGGCGCGGAAGCATTCTCGTGAGGGCAGAAGTCACGGAGCACGTCAGAGAGGGCGTTATAGCCATGCCCTGGCACTGGCAGATAAACTACCTCACGCTGGAGGAGACCCACGAGAAAACCAAGATGGCCGAGCTGAAGGCCGTCGCGGCCAGGGTTAGGAAGGTGGAGGAGTGAGGTGGTTGGAATGAGCAAGAAAATTTTCCTTGACTATAAGCGCTGTATAGGCTGTAAGGCCTGTGAAGTGGCCTGTGAAATGACCCACGGCGAGGCAAGGATAAGGATCTTCGAGTTCCCCGACCTCTTCACCGTCCCCTTCAACTGCCGCCACTGTGAGAAGGCACCGTGTCTCAACGTCTGTCCTACCGGGGCGCTCTTCAGAGACGAGGACGGAGCGGTTGCCTTCGACCCGCTCAAGTGTATCGGCTGTCTCATGTGTGCCGTTGCATGTCCGTTCGGAGTTCCGAAGCTCGACGAAGAGAACAAGATTATGGACAAGTGCGACCTCTGTGCTGACAGAAGGGCAGAAGGAAAGCTTCCAGCTTGTGTCTCAGCCTGCCCAACTGAGGCCCTGAAGTTCGGTGATGTGAACGAGATACTCTGGAACAGGGAAGGGAAGATAGTTGCCAACCTGAGGAACTCGGCCGAGAAGGGGGAGGGCGAAAAGGCCTACATCGTCCTCTGACATTATTTTTTGCGAGGGAAACCAAGGGTTAAAAACCAAGAGGTGATGGTGATGATTGAACTGGTGCTAATCTCAGCGCTCATCCCCTTCGTGCTCCTGCTCATCTGGAAGCTCGAAGGAAAAACCGCCGACCTGATAGCGAGCTCGGTCCTCGGCGTTTCCCTGCTCCTCAATGGTATAGCAGCCTACGACTTCTTCTCAAAGGGTTCTGACAAGGTTTACCACACTACCTACATCACCACGAGCAACCTCGGCGAGGTCTTTGGAATAACCGCCGATACTGCCTCAATGCTCATGGGCTTCGTCTCAATACTAATCGCGTTTCTGATGGTCGTTTACGCGAACAAGTCCCTTGACTCGGGAAAAGGGGAGTTCTACGCGCTCTTCGGCCTGCTCACCGGCGCGAGCATGGTCTTCATATACTCCATCAACCTCATCCAGTTCGCGATTGCCCTCGAGCTCATGGCGATAGCGATTCTCTTCCTAATCGAGCTCGGCGGTGCCAAGACCGACGCCCTCAAGGCCTTCCTCGTCCTCAACGTTGGCGTGCTCCTCATACTTGGGGCCGTGGCCGTCCTCGGCGCAGGCCAGGACCTCACCACGGCCACTTATGACGGTACGGCGTTCCTCCTGCTAATCTTCGCGGCCTTCATGATGAGCTCCCAGTTACCGTTCTACTCCTGGCTCCCAGATTCAACCGCCTCACCGATTCCAGCAAGTGCTTACGTCCACGCCGCCTCGATTGTTCCGCTCGGTGCGTACATGCTCTTCAGGGTAATCCAGTACATGAAGCCCAACGACGAGTACTTCTGGGTTCTCGGTGGTCTGAGCGTTGCCCTTGTAATCCTGATGATGATTTACTATCCACTCCAGCGCGACGCCAAGAGGCTCATAACGTACTCAACCATGGCAC
>JAMOTW010000200.1 GCA_027062125.1 Thermococcus sp. | reverse complement strand
CCAGCGCGCTACATCCACTCCAACACCGAGGTCGTTGACGAGCGCGACGTTGACGCCGCGGTCAAGCTGACGACCAAGGTCATCGAGGAGATTCCGGAGCTTAAGCTCTGATTTCCCCTCTTTTCTTCCGCCAACTTTAAAAATGGGTTTGATATTCTATAGGTAGCAGATGCCCAAAGGTGTCCAGCGATGGAATCAAGGACGGCAGAGGTGCCCTTCTCGGCGGACTGGGAAGCCGTGAAGTGGGTTGTATCCCGACCCAAGGAGCTGTTTCAGTCGCTACCGTTTGAGGCTGAGATTTCAGGGGAGGAACCCCTTGATGTCAGGATACGTCTCAAAAAACGGCTGTTCAGCTTTGAGTTTCGGGGAAAGATGGACGTTGCCTTCGCCGATTCGACTGCCACCTACATCATGAAAGGTACGAAGGGACTACTCATTCTCTCGGCCTCCGTTGGGGATGGCAGGCTTGTGTCAAGGGCCTCTGCCGACCTCGCCGAGCGCTTTCTCGGCCGGAAGCTTGAGGAACTCGCAAAGGGGTTTGGTCTGTCCGTCTCTCGTTTCTCTGAGGGCTACCGCAGAATAGCTGGGAGAATACTCCCTGCGGGGCAGGATGAATTCTATCTAAGGAACATAGCCCCCGCTGACATTCCGCACTTCTTGAGGTACATCCGCTTTAGTTCCGGAAACCGGACGTTTTCCCTTCACGGGGAGGGAGATGATGGGGTATTCAGAATAGCCGTTAAGGACGATGTAGTCAGGAGCATCGAGCATGAGAATTCCAGGGGGAGCGCGGTAATAGAAGTGAACAAACCCATGCTCGATGTGACCGATGGGGATTTTTCAGGCCTCGAGCTCAGGGGAGGGTACCTCCTCAGAGTCCTCCGCTGAGGACGTTTTTTCGAGCTTCCACAGCTCATAGAGCAGAAAACCCAGCCCCATGCCGATTCCTGCCAGGATGAACGGCCACTTCTCGGGCAGTGGGAGCCCCCTGTGCCACTTATAGAGCAGGTAGTTTTGGTAGAGGAACAGGTATCCGAGCCACCCTATGAGCAGGGCTTCAACGCTGTATTCAATCAGTCTCTTCTCCTTCTCCTCCATCGCCACCACGGGAAAGGTTAAAAGTGGCCCGTTAAAAACTCTTCCCATGCTGGAGCCTGACCTCAGATACTTTCCCTACGAATCACTGCGGCCTAACCAGGCCGAGTTTATTGAACTCGTCCAGGATACTGCTGAAAAGGGAGAGAACGCCATAATCGAAGCCCCCACAGGCTTTGGCAAGACCGTGAGCGTTTTGGCGGGTGTTCTCCCCGTTGCCAAGGAGCTCGACCTTAAGGTGCTCTACCTTGCGAGAACCCACCGGCAGATGGACAGGGTCATAGAAGAGCTTAAGGCGATAAACCGAAAGGCAAAAGTTTCCGGCGTCGAGCTCAGGAGCAGAAAGGAGCTGTGCCTCCACACTTACCTCACCCAGTTCACCAGCGACGCTTACACAGCGATGGTCGTCTGCAAAAACCTGAAAAAGCTCGGAAAGTGCGAGTTCTATGAGAACGAGAAGAAGAAAAAGGCCGAGTTCGAGGAGCTGGCCAACTTCTTCCTTGAAAACCCGTCCCACCCGGCCGAGGTTTTGAGCTACGCCGAGACCCTTGAGCTCTGCCCCTATGACCTGACGAAAAAAATAGCCGAGAAAGCTGACGTGGTTGTCGCGAGCTACCTCTACGCCATAAGCCCGACGATAAGGGAGAGCCTGATAAGCTCCCTGGGTGTTGATTACTCTGACCTCATAATCGTCTTCGACGAGGCACACAACCTCCCAGACCAGGCGATTTCGGCCCTCAGCGACAGGATGAGCATCCACACCGTGAACCGCGCCATTAAAGAGGCGGACGAATACAGAGAGCACGAGATAGCGAACTTTCTGAGCGTGCTCGGTAGGGGGCTGGAGCTCCTCTTTAATGAGAAGCTCTCGGAGAGGGACGTCCAAGAAACGCCGATTCAGCCTGAGCTCGTTTTTGTTCACCCCCTGAAGACGCTCGGAATAAACGAGCGCTGGCTCGTCAAGACTCTGAACGAGATGGTTTCAATCGGTGAGGCGATAAGGGAGGACAGGATAGAGAAGGGCAAGCCGCCGAGGAGCTACATCGGCCGCGTCGGCGAGTTCCTGCTCCTGTGGTTTTCGCTCATCGGCAGGGACGATTACCTGTTCCTTCTCAGCAGGGAGAAGGGGCTGAGTCTTGAGCTCGTAGCCCTCGACCCGTCGAAAGCTCTAACCTTCCTGCGTGACGTCCACAGCGCCTTCTTCATTTCCGGAACGCTTACTCCTCTCGAGGCCTTCAGGGACGTCATGGGCATCGAAAACGCCAGGCTGAAGAAGTTCCCCCGCATGGTGAAGCGTGAGAATGCTCAGGTCCTCGTTGCAAAGGACGTCTCGACGCGCGGTGAAGAGCGCTCGCTCCAGGTCTACAGGAAGATGGTGGACTACATCGTCGAGGCCGTTAGGCTGATTCCAAAGAACGTCGGTGTGTTTACGGCTTCGTACGAGGTTCTCCAGGGCCTTCTTTCGGCCAACCTGGAAGTCCGCCTCGAAGAGACAGGGAAAGCAATCTTTATTGAAAGGCAGGGTGCAAGCTCCGCCGAAAACGACGCTATGGTGGCGAGCTTTAAGGCCCACGCAAAGGGCAACGGGGCAATCCTGCTCGGTGTAATGGGTGGCAGGAACAGTGAGGGCCAGGACTATTCCGGGGACGAGATGAACGGTGTAATCCTCGTCGGAATTCCTTACGCAAGGCCTACTCCAAGGGTTCAGGCCCAGATACGGTACTTCGAGAGGAAGTTCCCTGGTAAGGGCCGCTACTACGGCTACTACCTCCCAGCCCACAGGAAGCTCGTCCAGGCGGCTGGAAGGGTCCACCGCTCAGCCGAGGAGAAAGGGAGCATAATTATCTTGGACTACCGTGTCCTGTGGAGGAGCGTCAAGAAGGACTTTCCGGACTGGATGGTCGAGACGATGAGACCAGTTGACCTGGCGAGGATGAGGCTGTACCTGAGGAGGTTCTGGGGCTGAGAGGAACCATTCTGGAAATCTCATCCCGCTCGTATCTTCATTGTCCCAACGAGATTAGAATCCTGATCGAAATCCATTAAGTTCACGAAAAGATTAAAAACTTTGAAGCTGAAAAAGTCATGGGGAGAAGCCCTTTGAGTTGTGGCCCCGGTAGACCCTCATGAAGCCGGGGACGCACCGTGAGAAGGGCCTATGATTGCCCCTTCATAATATCCCCTTTCTGCGGAGTTCTTTTT
>JAMOTW010000199.1 GCA_027062125.1 Thermococcus sp. | reverse complement strand
CAGCAACCTAATGAAGAGGTCACCGAAGGGTTTAATGTACGTCTTCACGGCCTCTGCATGGCCGTAGTGCCCTGCTATGAGTCCAAAAACTGCACCCAGAATCAAACCGTAGAGTATCTTCCATAGCACTGGGTAGTCTAGATATCTTCTTAACAGGCCCTTCCCCACTGTTTCACCCCCTTTTAGCTGACTGATTGCCAGCAAAAGATAGCAAGTTCGGGTTGTATATTAATTTTATCTGTAAAATTTTGACAAAATGACAAAAAACTCAGAAAAGCCTCAATGAAACATCTCCATACACGATTCTCTTTAGCTGTCCGCCGATGTCTAAAAGTAGCGATCCATCATCCAGCACGTCCAGTGCTGTCCCCGAGATTCTTTTCTCACCTTCGATTACGGTAACGGGCTTCCCAAGTATAAACGTCTTCTCGCGGACTTTCGCCATCAGCAGGTCGGGCCTCTCAAGAAAGACCCTGTACCAGCCGTCCAGGTGCATGAGGAGCTTCTTTAGGACTTCTTCAAGGGGAAGCTTAGCGCCCGTGAGCTCCATCATCGAAGTTGCGTTGTTCCTCAGCTCCTCAGGAATAGGATTGTTCACGTTGAGACCTATTCCCAGTATGCTGTATTCTCCAGCTTTTCCCTCCACTAATATGCCGGATATCTTTCTCCCATTGACCCACACGTCGTTGGGCCACTTTATTCCAGAGAAAATCCCGAAGTCTGCGAGCGTGTCCACGACCGCCAGCGCCCCGACGAAAGCAAGCCTCGGGTCAACCCGCGGGGGTTTCATGATCACGCTCATCCAGAGGCCTCCCTCCGGAGAAGTCCATGAACGCCCCTTCCTGCCCCGTCCAGCAGTCTGCCGCTTGGCAACGACGACGGTACCCTCTGGAACCTCATGGGCAATGGTCTTGGCATATTCGTTTGTGGAATCTACCTCGTCGAGCCGGATAATTCTGACTCCTGTAATCCTCTCTGTTTTTTCCATCTCACCACCGTTCACAGCTCGACCCTCGACTTAAACAACTTTCCGTCAAGGAAAACCTTAAATCCTTAAGGGATATATCACTCACGGTGATTAGTATGGATGCCTATCAGAGTGTTGGGATTAGGAGAAGGCTTAGGAGGTTTTTCCGCAGGGACGGGAGGGCCCTGATATTCGCGATGGACCACGGCTTTGAGCACGGGCCGACCGACTTCGAGGAGCACTGGGAGCACGTTAACCCGAGGATAATCATGAGGAAGGTCGTCAGGGCGGGAATAGACGGCGTCATGATGCTTCCCGGCCTCGCGAGGATTGCCGGCGACGAGGTCAAGCCCAACGTGGGAATGATGATAAAGCTGACCAGCAAGACCAACCTCCGCCCGAAGGACGACCAGCTCCTCCAGAGCCAGCTCGGCTACGTCGAGGACGCGATAAAGCTCGGCGCCGACGCGATAGCGGCGACCGTCTACTGGGGTTCGCCCCAGGAGGACGTTATGATGCGCCAGTTCGCTGAAATAGCGAGCTACGCCCACGACCTCGGCTTCCCGGTTGTGCAGTTCGCCTACCCGCGCGGCCCGTACATAAACGAGAAGTACGGGAAAAAGGAGGACTACCGCGTCGTCATGTACGGGGCCAGGGCGGCCGTTGAGAGCGGCGCGGACATGATAAAGACCTACTGGACCGGCTCAAGGGAGACCTTCGCCAAGGTCGTTGAAGCTGCCGCCGGCGTTCCCGTCCTCCTCAGCGGCGGGGCAAAGACCGACAACCCGGTTGATTTCCTCAAGCTGGTCTGGGAGGTCATCGAGGCCGGTGGCGCTGGAGCCGTCGTTGGCAGGAACATCTTCCAGCGCGAGAACCCTGAGCCGTTCATAAAAGCACTCCTCCGCGTCGTCCACAGGAACGAGGACCCGGAGGAGGCGGCGAAGGCAGAGGGGCTTCTCTGATTCTTCCTCCCCATTTTTGGCCAGCAACTTAAATATAACTCTTCTCTCTAAACCCCACCGGAGGTGAGAGAATGGGGAGAGTGGAGATAATAGATACCACCTTCAGGGACGCTCACCAGTCGCTCATAGCAACGCGCCTCCAGACGGAGGACATGCTGGCCATAGCCGAGAAGATGGACAGGATAGGCTTCTACTCAATGGAGGTCTGGGGAGGGGCGACCTTCGACGTGTGCATCCGCTACCTAAACGAGGACCCCTGGGAGAGGCTTCGCCTGCTGAGGGAGAGCATAAAGAAGACCAAGCTCCAGATGCTCCTCCGCGGCCAGAACGTCGTCGGCTATAAACACTACCCCGACGATGTCGTTGAGCGCTTTGTGGAACTGGCCCATAGGAACGGAATCGACGTCTTCAGGGTTTTCGACGCCCTCAACGACGTCAGGAACATGGAGGTCGCAATAAGAAAGGCCAAGGAAGTGGGGGCGGAAGTCCAGGGTGCGATAGCCTACACGACCGGGGAGGTCTTCACGCTCGAGTACTACATGAAGAAGGTCGAGGAGCTCCTGAAGCTGGACGTCGACGTCATAACCATCAAGGACATGGCGGGTCTGCTCACGCCCCGGAAGGCCTACGAGCTGGTCAGCGAGATAAAGGAAACCTACGGTGTTCCAGTTAACGTCCACACCCACTCGACGACGGGGATGGCCGTCGCGACCTACCTCAAGGCTGTGGAAGGGGGAGTCGACTTTATAGACACCGCCATAAGTCCGCTCGCCTTCGGAACGGCCCAGCCTGGCATACAGACGATATGGCACGCCCTTCCCGAGGCGGTAGGAAGCCATCTCGACCGCGAGCTGATCCACGAGGTCTCGCGCCACCTCAAAAAGCTCCTGGACGAGAAGTACTCCGGGTTGCTCCACAGGGAGGCCCTCATGGTGAACCCCTATGTCCTCAAGTACCAGGTTCCCGGCGGGATGTATTCCAACCTGATAAGCCAGCTGAAGGAGATGAAGGCCCTCGACAAGCTCCAGGAGGTCCTTGAGGAGATACCGCGCGTCAGGGCCGATTTGGGCTGGCCGCCGCTCGTGACTCCCACGAGCCAGATAGTCGGGACGCAGGCGGTTCTCAACGTCCTCTTCGGCAGGTACGAGCGCATAACCGAGGAGGTCAAGAACTACATCAGGGGGCTCTACGGCAGACCGCCGGCGGAGGTGAACCCGGAGCTGAGGAAGCGCGTCCTCGGCGACGAGGAACCGATAACCGTGAGGCCCGGTGAGCTCCTCGAACCTGCCCTCGAAACCTGCCGGAAGGAGCTGGAGGACCTTGGCTACCTTGAGAAAGAAGAAGACGTCCTCACATACTGCCTCTTCCCACAGATAGCC
>JAMOTW010000198.1 GCA_027062125.1 Thermococcus sp. | reverse complement strand
TCGTCATCATCGGCGGTGGCTACATAGGCGTCGAGATGGCCGAGGCCTTCGCGGCCCAGGGCAAGAAGGTCACCCTCATCGAGAGAAACGAGAGGGTCATGGCCAAGGCCTTTGACAAAGAGGTCACGGACGTCCTTGAAGAAGAAATGAGGAAGAGGATAAACCTCAGGACGCAGGAGATAACCCTCCGCATCGAGGGTGAGGAGAGGGTTGAGAAGGTCGTTACGGACGCTGGTGAATACAAAGCTGACCTCGTCGTGGTCGCAACCGGAATAAGGCCTAACGTTGAGCTCGCCAAGGAGATAGGCGTCAGGATAGGCGAGACCGGTGCTATATGGACCAACGAGAAGATGCAGACGAGCATTGAGAACGTTTACGCCGCTGGAGACGTTGCCGAGACCAGGCACATGATCACCGGCAGGCGTGTTTGGATACCCCTTGCTCCCATCGGAAACAAGATGGGCTACGTTGCCGGAAGCAACATAGCCGGAAAGGAGATACACTTCCCGGGAGTGTTGGGAACGAGCGTCACCAAGTTTTTCGACGTTGAGATAGGCAAGACTGGCCTGACGGAGGCCGAAGCGATAAGGGAGGGCTACGACGTCAGGAGTGCATTCATAAAAGCCGGCACGAGGCCACATTACTACCCGGGCGCCAGGCCGATATGGCTTAAGGGAGTTGTGGACAACGAGACGAACAGACTCCTTGGAGTTCAGGCCGTCGGTGCGGAGATACTGTCGAGAATAGACACCGCGGCGGCCATGCTGACGGCAGGCTTCACAACAAAGGACGTCTTCTTCACGGATCTCGCCTACGCACCGCCCTTTGCCCCGGTCTGGGACCCGCTCATAGTCCTCGCCAGGGTCCTGAAGTTCTGAACTTCCCCCATTTCCTCATTTCTTCAGCAGGGCCAGGCTCCCGGTGAGGAGAACAAGCCCCAGGCCGAAGGCCCCGCCAAAGCCTGCCTCGGAGATGAGTGCACCGCTCAGGGCGCTCCCAGTAATGTATCCCGCCGAGCTGATCACGTTGTAGGTTCCCATAGCGCTGCCCTTCTCCTTTTCTCCAGCTTTCTCGCTCACTATGGCGGTCGAGGAGATGCCTATGAATGTCCAGGAATAACCCGCTAAAGCGTAGGATATGAGGGCGAGTGGAAGAAGCGCCGGGGAAGCGAAAAGACCCATCATTACTGCGGCGATGGCCCCAGCGCGGAGGATAAGGCCCTTTCTGAGGGTTTCTCCCCTGTTCTCACCCATGTTCAGGCTCACGCGGGTGTAGTTGAGGGCCGCCACGGAGGAGTTCGCTATGAGGGCAAGGTAAACAATCTCCCTGCTGAAGCCGCTCTCCGTGAGGAGGACCGGCATCTGGGGGAAGTACAGCCCCGCCGAGACCCAGAACAAGAAGAATGCGGCGTAGAACCACCTCAACTCCCTCGGCAGGCTGAAGTTGGTGTGGAGGATGAAGCTCGGGAAGTACCTCGCCTTTTCGACGACGTAGTTCCCGAATGCCGCTATCGAGCGCCTGTTTATGTATACCGGGACCTCCCTTATCATCCTCGTCGCCATGAATATCGAGGGGACGCTGATTGCCGCGAAGGTTAGGAGCAGCTGGGGTATCGTCAGGAAGCGCGAGAGACCGAAGCCGAGGCCAAGTCCCAAAACCCAGCCCCAGCCGCTTATCTCGTTGAACTTCCCTATCCCGTAGTCCCAGCTGTGCTTTCTGACGCTCCTCAGAACGAGGGCTATCGGCACCGAGAGTGTCGACGCCAGGAAGAACGCGTAGACCGTGTTGACAGCTATCAGCTGGCTGGGAGTATTCACGAACGCCATTAGTGAGAGGAAAACCGGAACACTTGCAAAGCCGAGGAGTATGAAGGGCTTCCTTCTCAGCGTTCTGTCGCTCAGCCTGCCCCAGAACAGCGCGCCGAGCATCGAGGCTAAGCTGGCGAGGGCGAAGGCTATTCCCACCGTCGAGGCGTTTCCCCCGAGTTCCAGGAGGTAGAGGCTAACCAGGGCGGAGCTTCCGCCTGTGGCCACCTTGAAGGGCACGAATGAGTAGAACCATCTCGGGATGGAGGGTATGTAGCGGTAGCGGTTGGCCACCGTAGCGTTCCTCACCGCGATGGCTGTTCTTTGACTCACCTTTCTCACCTTGAGGCATCGGGAAGGCGGGTTTAGTTTAAAAAGGTTCGTGACTCTAGGGGTGTTCTGATGTACTGGAGGGTTCATCATGATGGACAAACCTTATACGCTTTTAGGTTAACCTAACACCGGTGGTGACATGATAGCCTTCGGTCCGGTTCCATCGAGGAGACTCGGTAAGAGCCTTGGGATAAACAACATACCCGACAAGGTCTGCTCCTACGCTTGTGTCTACTGCCAGATAGGCAGAACCCTGAGGATGGAGGTTGAGAGGAGGCCCTTCTACGAGCCGGAACTGATCTTCGAGGAGGTTTTGAGGAAGGTCGAGGAGGCCGAAGCGGCCGGGGAAAGGATAGACTACATCACCTTCGTTCCCGACGGGGAGCCGACGCTCGACGTAAACCTGTCCAGGGAGGTGGAGATGCTGAAAGCCCTCGGGATACCCCTTGCGATACTCACGAACTCCTCGCTGATATGGCGCGAGGACGTCAGGGAGGAGCTTTTTGAGTTCGACTTCGTCTCCCTGAAGCTCGACGCGGTGAGCGAACCCCTCTGGCGCAGGGTGGACAGACCTCACAGGAGCCTCTCGCTTGAGAAAATCCTTGACGGCATGCTGACCTTCGCGGACGGCTTCGGAGGGAAGCTCGTTACCGAGACCATGCTGATAAACGTTGAGTACGGCGGAGAACTTGAAAAAATTGCTGACTTTCTGGCGGAGCTCAGGCCGGACAAGGCGTACATAGGAATCCCCACGAGGCCTCCTGCCGAACCGTGGGTCGAACCTGCGAGCGAGGAGACGATACACCTCGCCTACCAGCTGTTCTCGGAGAGGCTCGGGGGGGACCGGGTCGAGTACCTCATAGGCTACGAGGGGAACGCCTTCGCCTCAACCGGGAACGTCGAGGAAGACCTGCTGAGCATAACCGCCGTGCACCCGATGAGGGAAGAAGCTGTGAGGGAGCTCCTGAGAAAAGCAGGGACCGGCTGGGACGTGGTGGAAGGGCTTATCCGGGACGGAAAGCTGATCGAACTCGAGTACGGGGGGAGGCGATTCTACATGCGCGCCCTTCCGAGCAGGAGAAAACCTTAATTATTCGGGAAGCTAGTTTACCGGGGAGGGCCATGTGCGAGTACACCTACGAGAACGGGCAGAGGTGCAGGTTGAAGCCCA
>JAMOTW010000197.1 GCA_027062125.1 Thermococcus sp. | reverse complement strand
GGAGCATCTGGAGGTTCTCAACGAGCTTGGAATCCCGGTTCATCTTGAGTTCGCCTTCACGCCCGACGAGACCGTCAGAAAGGCCACCCTCGACCTCCTCGGGAAGTTCTGGAGCGTTGGCCTCAACGAGGTGGAGCTGGCTTCGATAATGGAGGTCATGGGTGAAAAGGGCCTCGCCGAGAAGCTCCTGGCCCACGATCCGGTTGACCCGATAGCCGTCACCGAGGCCATGCTCAAGCTCGCAGAAAAGACCGGCGTCAGGAGGATACACTTCCACACCTACGGCTACTACCTGGCCCTAACCGAGTACAGAGGAACCTACGTGCGCGATGCACTCCTCTTCGCGGCCTTAGCGGCGGCCGCCAAGGCGAAGCTCGGCGATGTCCGCTCAATAGACGATGTCGTCAAGGCCATGGACGTCCCGGTCAACGAGAAAGCCAAGCCCGTGGAAGAGGCCCTTTCAAGGGAGTATGGCATGAAAGCTGGAATAGCCGAGCTTGAGAACTACCAGCTCGCCTTCGTTCCAACGAAGATAGTCGAGAGGCCTAAATCCACCGTTGGAATCGGTGACACCATCTCGAGTTCGGCCTTCGTGGGCGAGTTCGCCCTCCGCTGATTTTTTCCTTCGCCAAAGTTAAAAACAGATGTGACCAAGTAGTTTCCAGGTGTCCCGAGGGTGGTTGCCATGAAGACGCTGATTCTCGCAGGTGGGAAGGGAACCAGACTGTGGCCCCTGAGCAGGGAGCTTATGCCCAAGCAGTTCGTTCGCTTTCTTGACGACAAAAGCCTCTTTCAGAAGACCGTTGAGAGGGCGCTTAAATTCTCGAAGCCCAATGAAATCTTCATAGTCACGAACCGGAGGTACAAGTTCCGCGTGCTGGACGATCTGGCCGAGCTCGGCGTTGAAGTTCCGGGAGAGAACCTTCTGCTCGAGCCCGCCGGAAGGAACACCCTCCCTGCGGTATACTGGGGAATAAAGCGCGTTGAGGAGAGCTTTGGCGATTCCATCGTCGCGGTTCTCCCGAGCGACCACCTCATCGACGCAGGGGAGGCCTACCAGAGGGCCTTCAGGAACGCGGAGAAGCTCGCAGGGGATTACCTCGTGACCTTTGGAATAAAGCCGACGAGGCCTCACACGGGCTACGGCTACATAAAACCTGGAGAAGTCCTCAAAGAGGGAAACTCCGTTCTTGGTTACACCGTCGCCGAGTTCAAGGAGAAGCCTGACCTCAAAACTGCAAAGCGCTACGTTGAGGAAGGCTACTACTGGAACAGCGGCATGTTCATGTTCAGCACGGGTGTTTTCCTGGAGGAAGTTAGGAAGCACGCTCCCGAGGTCGTCAAGGCCTTCGAGGAGGGGAGCATAGAGAAGGCCTACGAGCTGGCCCCCGATTTGAGCATAGACTACGGGGTCATGGAGAAGACCGATAAAGCTGCCGTCGTTCCGCTCAACGTTTACTGGAACGACCTCGGTAGCTTCGACGCCATCTACGATGTCCTCGAGAGGGACGAGGACGGGAACGCCGTCAGGATTTCCGGCAAAAATGCCTATCACATCGGGATAAACTCAAAGAACAATCTCATAATGGCCGAGCGCCTTACCGCGACGGTCGGCGTGGAGGACCTCATCATCATCGACACCGACGACGCCCTCCTGATAGCCCACCGCGGGGAGGGGCAGAGGGTCAAGGAGGTGTACAGGAGACTGAAGGAACGGAACGACGAGAGGGCGATCGTCCACAGAACTGCCTATCGCCCCTGGGGAAGCTACACCGTTCTGGAGGAGAACGACCGCTACAAGATAAAGCGCCTCACCGTTCTGCCCGGCAAGAAGCTCTCCCTTCAGATGCACTACCACCGCTCGGAGCACTGGGTGGTGGTTAGAGGAACGGCCAAAGTCCGCGTTGGGGACGAGGAGATACTGCTGAGGCCCGGGGAGAGCACCTTCATACCTGCGGGTGTCGTTCACAGGCTTGAGAACCCGGGCAAGGTAGTTCTTGAGGTCATCGAGACCCAGATCGGGGAGTACCTGGGTGAGGACGATATAGTCCGCTTTGCGGACGATTTCGGGAGGGAGTGATGATGGCTGAAGAATCTGAAAAGAATGAAAAGAAGGAGAAGGTCAAGAACTGCGGGGATGAGTGGGAGCGCTTCAGCGGCTCCATATCTTCCCTTTCGCTCAGCCTTCTGCCCACGCTGCTCTTCGTGCTCATAATGTCCTACATAATCGTCGTGGGGCTTCAGAACGCGGATATAACCTTCACCGTTCAGGGACAGGAGGTCACCATAACCTACCCGCAGATAGACATACCGGTGGACTACGCCGCCATAAAGAACGCGGTTATATACCTGTTCGCCGCGATACTGATCGGCATTCCCGTGCCCCTGCTCTCCGGCAAGTGGAAGCCGCTGAAGATAATCGTCTCGCTGATTCAGGCTGGGGCGTTCGTCTACGGGCTGTACATCTTCGTGATGATGATAATCAACTTTGCCAGTGCTCTGATGTAATGGGTGATGGCATGGAATACTGGGTGCCCTTGGCTGTAGGCTCGGCACTTTTGCTGGCACTGGGCAATGTTACCATGAGGCTGGAGCTAGTCTCAAACAGGAACTTGTGGAGTGCCTTAGGGGGGATGATGTTCTGGGGAATTGTCGTGTTGTTTCCGTTCTCCGGTGCGGAACTCAGGGCATCCAGCTTTAAATTCTCCGCGGAGACCATTCTCCCGTATTTAATCGTTGGACTGTTGCACTTTTTCCTTGCCAGAGTGGTTTACTTCAAAGCCGTTCAACTTGGAGGGGCCTCTGTTGCTTCGGCATCCTCGGCTGCCTCTGAGCCCATTCTCACTGCCATTTTGTCAGTTCTCTTAATCCGGAAGGAGATGACACTGTATGTTTCAGTTGGTGCCATTATTGCCGCTGCTTCCGTGGCAATGTTGCAGTTGGATGACGGAAATAAACAAAAGCTTTCTTATTCTATCCTGCTTGGAATGATGTCCGGCGCCTTTGCAGGTTTTGCGGCAGTTGTTCTCCGTCTTATATCCATATCCAACATGGCACTTCCACCGGTTACGGGAGTGCTTTTTGCCTATGTGGTCTCCTTTATCCCAATAGTTGCTATCGTGCGGCCCAGTAAGTTAAAATCCGCCATATGGAACCGTATGCTTTTTGTTTCTGGAATCTTTCTTGTCATGGCACATATTTTAAGATTCGCCGCTTTAAAATACGGGGGTGCCACAGAAGTTACAGTCTTAGTACTTTCATACCCCCTGTTCATACTTGTTATTGCGGGATTGGTCAAACAGGCTAATGAACCCCTCACCATGAGAAAAGCCCTCGCCGCTTTGGGGGTGGTCCTTGCCAACGTGCTCGTTGTTTGGGGGGGATAAGAATGGAAGTGTCGGGAAGGAGCTTTGAGATATTTGCCTTGATAGACGACACGTTTAGGAACGTGTTGCTTGGTGTTTTGGGTATAGTACTCGCGGTCATGGCAATGAACCCGTCCCCATTTGAGATGGCTTCGAAATTGCTCTCGTCTATGGGCTATAGACTGAGCGCGGCTCTCATACTGGTCGGTATTCTCCCCGTCTTGACGTTCCACACTTCTCTCTATTCGAAGATTTACGAGCTTGTGGTGTCCACTCCCCTTGACGTGTTACTTAAAGTCAGTACTTGGCTAGTTGAGTTCGGTTCATTCATGAAGGGGATTATTGCATTGGGAACCCTGTGGCTGACATACTCGTTAGTGGCCACCATCGGGGGGAGTTCTACCGTCCAGTTCTTTTACGTTTATACTCTTGTAGTCGTTGGAACGGCACTGTTGGTCTCTTTTACGTACCTATCTTACAGAATGTTCTCAGAGGTCTCGAGGATTCACTTAATCCTTCCAAGGGGTGAAACTGAGGATTTCGAGGGAACATTTGACCTGTCTCAGACTTTCAGAAGAGTCAGGCGTCTCTCAAACAATGCATTTGCAGTACTGGCGCTTATTATATTCATGTTTCTGTCAATGGCAATATTTGCTTCGTCGGGAAATGGTGCGCTGGATATTTCATTTTCTCCCACCGCATTTGTTTTATCCCTGATGTGGATGCCCATTCTGGGCATAGCTTTCTTTTCCATGAAGTCCTACGAGGTCGGAATTGAGCGTTTTGGGAAGTATTTATTCGACGGTTATGACGCTGTTATTTTTGTTACTGGGTTTGAATATGGGGACATCCCCCGCAGTTTCTCGATAGTCTCCGCGCTTCAGAATGTGGTTGGCAGGTATGGGCTCGAGAATGTTCCCCAGAACGTTTACTTTAGGAGTCTTTCTTCCGACAGAGTGGCGGCGAGTATAGCCTCCGTAGGTCTCGCTGGTGAGATACCCTATCCCGACAGCAAAATTTATCGGGTTGATGCTGAAAACAAAAAGTTCGCTATAATCGAGAGCTATGATGCCCTCGGCGGAATAATGAACCTTGTGCCTCCTATTCTCATCCCGGAGAAGTCTGTTAAACACAACCTCACTCATCTGCATCTCCCAAAAACATCAGCCCTCGGTACTTTCCCGTATTCGCTGAAGCTGGGGATTTACGTCAGAAATGGGAGTATAGACGTGGAAAAAATCATTGAGGATGTCATGAGATCTGGCCAGCTTGGATACTCCCCCGCCGTTCTCTCCCATGTTTTGAATTCCATTCGCAAGAAGATGGGGGTTGAGAAACTTAAAGTAAGCGTCAAACTTGAGGTACATGATGATGCAATATTAAAGGCCCTCTGGGGAAAAACGGAACTGGTAAGTGAGATCAGGGCATTTATTCGTGATTTGACTGAATCGGGTTTGGAAGAAGCCCTGTTCTATACTGTCTGTCATCCCGATTACTGCGACAAATCCGATAGTGACTCCCACGTTACTCTTTACATTGTGGGGTACAACCAGGAGCTGCCCCCCGGGTCCGTGGAATATCCTCTCCCATTGGTTGTCCCCATACTATCCGTCAGAGCCATGAAAAAGCTACTGGAGATGGCAGATCACAATAAGAACTCTCTTAAAGTTGCGGTGGTTGCCCTGGGTTCAATTCACTCAAATCCTATTATACACTACTTTATAGCCCACAACAGATGGAATCAGAAGGCCAGGGCGATATATGATCTCTCCAACGTGTTTGATTTCTTCGAGTTTAAAGACGGAAACACTATTCAGGGACTGGCGGTTAAGAGCATAGGACCATCCCAGTTTTCAATAACCGGATACGATCACAGGGAGAAACGCATGGTCACAAAATTTGCATGTGGCCGACAAACAGAAAACAACTGTTTCCTTGTGGGAATGATTCCCTACAAGTTCGTGGACTTTCCCTACAGCCCCCTTTCAAAGCTTGTCCTTCATTTGAAGGAGCTTATGGGGCTGAATAAATTCAAGATTGATTTCTGGATGCTCAGTGGGGCGGGCCATCCGGGTGCCGTGACAACATTGCTTGGGGCACTAACCCTTCCAAAGCTTCTGAATAACTTCGAGGGGGGCATCATGATGACCGAGCTTTGCAGTGAGGAGGATCCCGCATTTTATATAATCTCTTTCCCCGTCAGCAAGACTCTTAAGTTGCTGAAAGAAACTAGCGAGGGATGTCCTAATCTGGGGGCAATAAACGCATGCTATGAGACTTTTGAAGAATTAGTTGGCTCGTTTGACCAGGAGGAAATACGCTCAATGAAAATTGTTGGAATGAGAGTGGACTGAGGTGGTAACATGGGAAGGCTCTTTGGGACCTTTGGAGTTCGTGGAATAGCCAACGAGAAGATAACGCCCGAGTTCGCCCTTAAGATGGGCATGGCCTTCGGGACGATGCTCAGAAGGGAGGGCAGGAAAAGGCCGCTTGTCGTCGTTGGTAGGGACCCGCGCGTCAGCGGTGAGATGCTGAAGAACGCCCTGATCAGCGGTCTCCTCAGCGTCGGCTGCGACGTCATTGACGTTGGCATCGCGCCCACTCCGGCGATCCAGTGGGCAACGGACCACTTTAAAGCGGACGGCGGGGCAGTAATAACCGCCAGCCACAACCCGCCCGAATACAACGGCGTAAAGCTCCTTGAACCCAACGGCATGGGTCTGAAGAAGGAGCGCGAAGCCGTCGTGGAGGAGGTTTTCTTCAATGAAGACTTCGACAGGGCCAGGTGGGACGAGATAGGGGAAGTTAGGGAGGAGGATATCATAAAGCCCTACATCGAGGCGATAAAGAGCAGGGTTGACGTTGAGGCAATAAAAGCTAGGAGGCCTTTTGTGGTGGTAGACACATCAAACGGCGCCGGCTCGCTCACGCTCCCCTACCTGCTCAGGGAGCTCGGCTGCAAGGTCGTTTCCGTCAACGCCCATCCCGACGGCCACTTCCCTGCCAGAAATCCGGAGCCCAACGAGGAGAACCTGAGGGAGTTCAAGGAGATAGTCAAGGCCCTTGGGGCTGACTTCGGGGTTGCCCAGGACGGCGACGCCGACAGGGCGGTGTTCATAGACGAGAACGGCAGGTTCATACAGGGTGACAAGACCTTCGCTCTGGTTGCCGATGCCGTTCTGAGGGAGAACGGTGGAGGGCTTCTCGTCACCACCATAGCCACCTCCAACCTGCTCGACGATATAGCGAAGAGGAACAACGCTGAAGTCATGAGAACCAAGGTCGGCGACCTCATCGTTGCGAGGGCTCTCCTCGAGCACAACGGAACCATCGGCGGCGAGGAGAACGGCGGCGTTATCTTCCCGGACTTCGTTCTCGGCAGGGACGGGGCGATGACGGCGGCAAAGATAGTCGAGATTTTCGCAAAATCCGGCAAGAAGTTCAGCGAGCTGATTGACGAACTGCCGAAATACTACCAGTTCAAGACCAAGAAACACGTTGAAGGAGACAGAAAGGTCATAGTTACCAAGGTCGCCGAGCTCGCTGAAAAGAGGGGTTACACTGTTGACACCACAGACGGGACTAAAATCCTCTTCGAGGACGGCTGGGTTCTCGTCAGGGCCAGCGGAACGGAGCCGATAATCAGGGTCTTCAGCGAGGCCAAGAGCGAGGAGAAAGCTAAGGAGTACCTTGAGCTGGGATTGGGTCTTTTGGAGAGGGTAATTAAGGGTTGATTTTCCTCTTAGTTTTTCCAATAAATCAATAGAAGTTCAAAAAGGAAATATTTATTTGATCTTGTCATAATTTACAAAACAGTGGGGACACAATGGGGTTGCGTAGTGTGGATGTCCTTGTCTTAGGGATTGTTGTTCTCGTAATGGCCTCCGCATGCCTGAACCAACCTACGAGAACAAACACTCCAGCATCATCTTCTACCTCGTCCCTAACCACTTCATACAGAGAGCGTGGTGACGTGAATCCCCCGGAAATCCTTGATTTTAATTGGACGCCTACCAAGATTGTTTGGGATAAGGTTTATGATTTGAAGGTTAGTTTTAAGGCCTCTTACCCGCCTGATGAGATTTCCGGCGTGAAGTTGATCTTCAAACCGGAGAATTACTCGTACTTCATAACCGAGTACGGAATGAGGCGGGGGGATTATTATAAAGTCTTCCCGAATGATTCGAGGGTTTACGAGTTAAAACCGGTCGATGGAGTTTTTGACAAGCCCCTTGAAGAGTTTGAAGTTAACATTACAAACATCACTGGAGGCGCCGAGTACTGGATAATCATTCAAGTTCAAACAAAAAACGGGAGAACAGTAGAGTACAAGAGGAAAACACCATACCTCAGGCAGTACGAGAACAACGCAAAAAAAGACAATCTAACAATTATGGCGTTATATTTACTGTGGTGGGGCAAAGATAATAACTGGGACGAATATGCGGGGTCAGACTTTTCCCTGTTAGGAGCGTATTCTTCGATGGACATGATTGTCATAAATAAGCATGTTGATTGGGCAACCGGGTATGGTATTGACGTTTTCCTAATAAACTGGCCTGAACCTGGAGATTATCAAGATCATGCATTAAAAGAATATTTCTTGAAATCAGATTTAGTTGCTAAAGGGGATATAAAGTTTGCAATATTGTACGAAACTATTTGGAGACTAGTTGATTCCCATCCTGGTTGGAACCTCAGTGATGAACGAAATATCGAGATTTTAACCTCAGATTTTGAATACTTGTCCAAGAATTATTTTCAACATCCGGCATATTTTAGAGTTAATGGCCGCCCATTTGTTTTCGTGTATGAATCAAAAGGATTTTTCGGGGATATCAACCAGATAACTATCTTGAAAGAGACATTTGACATCTATTTAGTTAGTGACCATGGCCATCCTGAAGCAGATCCCAAAACAACATTTAGAGATGCCATCTGGGGAAATGTCGCCAAGAGATTTGATGCGATCATGGATAGATGGGGCTATGAGCACTATTCCGAAGCAGACATGAGAAGATGGTACGGATGGTGTAACATTAATGGTATCGATTTTATCCCCAGTGCTACAGTTGGCCTTAGTTATAAAAACGCCCCCTGGAAATTTGACGTCCCGGAGGTACCCAGAAAAACAGAACTTTTAAAAGAGAGGATACAACTTGCACTCAAGTACGTAGACCCAGACATAAAGATTCTGTTTATCCCAGAGTTCAACAACTTCTTTGAGAATTCCTATTTAGAGCCCAGCACACAAGATGGATTTAAGTACCTAACAACCCTTAAATCTTCCATTTTCCATTAAACTGTGAAGAAAGGACTGCTTCTGCAAAAGAACTGGTCTATACCTAATACTCTCTGGAATACCAGAGTTCGATAATCGACTTGCAAGTTGGAATTCCCTAACTATGTTCCCCTACCAAGATCCACCAAAACCAGCCAAGAAAATCTAATAACCCTAAAATATGCGAGTCCTCTACCCGAAGGACATAGGTTCATTCTGTGGGGTACATTCAATGACTTCTTTGAAAGCACCGCAGTTGAACCAAGCATAGAATACGGGTTTTCCTCTTTTAAAGTGTTGAAGGATGTCCTAAGCGAATACACGAATAACTTTAATTGACAAACTAGCAAAGATTCCTTCAAAAGACTTCAAAGAAATTAAACATTACCTCTCAGACCTCCTATCCCAGCTTCCGAAATCTTTAAATATCCTTGAATTTTTAGTTAACTTTAGTAAGAAAAAGTTGGGAGGTGATGCCGATGACGTACGTCGCGGTTCTGGCCAACATCAACGGGAACCTACCGGCACTGGCGAAGGCCCTCGAGAGGATAGAGGAGCTCAAGGAGGAAGGATACGAGATTGAGAAATACTACATCCTTGGAAACATCGTTGGCCTCTTCCCCTACCCGGGGGAGGTTCTGGACACTCTCGATGACCTTATCAGGAACAACGTGGTCAAGGTCATCAGGGGCGAGTTCGACCAGGTAATAGCCGCGAGCGATCCCCACGCCGAGGGACCGGACTACATAGACAGGGTTGAGTATCCGGACTATGTTAAGGCCGCCCTGAAGTACACATGGGAGGCCCTCGGCCACGAGGGCAGGGAGTTCATAAGGGACCTGCCGGTTTACCTCGTTGACAAGGTCGGAAAGAACGACATCTTTGGTGTGTATGGGAGCCCGCTTGACCCGTTCCATGGCAGGGTGCTCCCAGAACAGCCGACGGTGTATTACGACGCCATAATGAGGCCGGTTAAGGACTACGAGATACTCTTCGTGGCCTCGCCCAAGTACCCGGTCAACGCGATGACGCGCTACGGAAGGGTCATCTGCCCCGGGAGCGTTGGCTATCCTCCCGGAAAGGCGCATAGGGCAACCTTCGCACTGGTGGACGTTGATACGCTCCACACGAAGTTCATAGAGGTGGACTACGAGGAGGAGAAGAGGCTCATTGAGGAGAGAATAAAGAGGGAGGGTCTCCCGGAGGAGCTCGTGAAGGTTCTATACCACGGCAGAGTTTAACGCCCCCCATTTTACCCCTTGTGGAAGCCGAGGGCAAAGCCGCCCAAGAAGGCCGCCGTGCCCGGAAGGAGGACCATAACCTTCTCCCCAGCACTCAGGACTTCGTGGCTCCACTCGCCCACGAGGTTGAAGAGCCGGTCCTTGTCTATTATCAGAACTCCCTTCTGCTCGAGCCAGAGGAGGCTGACCACGTAGGCACCTATTAGAGCCAGCGCCAGCTTCATGACCTTCTTGACTGCGTAGCCGGTTACGAAGCCAACCACTGCCCCCACACCCATGTCGCCCATCATGGCGTTTACGTCGAACTCCATTCTACCACCCAGAGTATAGTAAAAGCCCCACCGAATAAAAACGTTACCGCCAAAACGTTTAAATTAAACGGAGACGAAATATTTGCAGACCATAAAACGGGTGAGAACATGACGAGCCCTATGGAGAGGCTTAGGAACAAGATAACCAAAGAGGTTCTGTGGCTCTACATACTGAGACTGTTGAAGGAGAGACCGATGTACGCCTACGAGCTGAAGGAGAGGATCAAGGAGGCCTTCAACTTCGAGCCGGCGACGGTCAGCTCGTACGTCGTGCTCTACAAGCTCGAGAAGGAGGGCTACGTAACCGCGGAATGGCAGGAGAGCCAGACCGGGAAGCCGTCGAGGAAGTACTACAAGCTCACCCCCGAGGGGGAGAAACTCCTCGAGGACGGCATCGCTTTTCTCGAGGACATGATATCAAAGCTGAGAGAATGAAAGCCCGTCCACGGCCAGAAACTTCTATACCCTTCTCTCAATCCAGTGAAAATACCGAGAAAAGCGAGTTGAAAAGGAGGGAAATTGGAGGGTAAGGGACTTCAGCGTCCCATTCCACCGCGCGGCTCCTTGGCCTTCGGGCGGAGGCCCTTGTAGCCGCACTTCCTGCACTTCTTGGCCTTCCACGGGTTGGTGGCACCACAGCGCATGCAGATGTACTTTCTAAAGATTCTGGCCTCAGCCTCTGGGAATCTCGCCATCGTGATCACCTCATGATCTTAATCCAACACACCTACCGCAACGGACTTTTAAAGCTTTGGTGCGGGGGACGGGATTCGAACCCGCGCAGCCCTACGGCAGCGGATCTTAAGTCCGCCCCCTTTGGCCAGGCTCGGGCACCCCCGCGCGAGGGAGTGTAAACGGGGAGGGATTAAAAACCTTCCCCTCAGGTCCTAATGATCTTCATCTCGAAGTCCTCAACCGGAACCTTGAAGTCTTCCCTGCTCTCTATCTCCTTCCTGTTGTAAAGTATCTCCCTCGCGAGGATCCAGTAGATGAGCGCGAGGGCCTTCCTTCCCTTGTTGTTGGTCGGGATGGCAACGTCGACGTAGCTGAGGAAGTTCTCGGTGTCGACGAGGGCCACTATGGGAACGCCAATCTCGATGGCCTCCTTCATGGCCTGGTGGTCGGCCCTCGGGTCGGTGACGACGAGGACGTCCGGCTCCATGAAGTTCTTGACCTTCGGGTTGGTCATGGTTCCCGGGAGGAAACGGCCGGGTATGGAGCGGGCGCCGGTAACCTCGCCAAACTTCTTGACCGGCTTCTGACCGTAGAGCCTGACGCTAACGGCAAGTATGCTCTCCGGGTCGAACCTGGCGAGGAACTTGCCGGCGGCCCTAAGCCTCTCGTCGGTCTTCCTGACGTCGAGGACGTAGAGACCGTCCTGCCTAACCCTGTAGATGAACTTCTTCATATCCTGGGTCTTCTGCTGGGTGCCGATGTGGACACCCGCTGCAAGGTACTGGTCGAGTGGAACGAGATATTCCTCCATTCTTCACACCTCCTCATCCTTCAAAGGTTATTATCCTACCCCTTTCACCCAAATCTTCGGCTATTCTTATCAGCTCGTTCAGCTTGGCGATGGAGTCCTTTCTGAAGGCCATCGCCGGGCAGCGGAGGCCCACAGCTATGTGGGCCAGGGCCTCGTCGGAGGACTCGTAGCGAGCCTCCGCGAGGATGGGGGTTATCCTCTCCGACTTCGCGTCGTTCACGAGGTTGTATAAGTCGGTGAGCGTACCAAGGTTTATGGGCTTTATGGAGAGCGCGTTGTAGTAGCGCCTGTCGAGTATGTCCTTCTCGCGGAAGAGGTATTCGCCGTCAACGAACACCTCATGAGTTCCGGCGATGAGCTCAAGGAAGAGCTCCTCTTCCCCAAGAGGCTTTATGTACGCCACGTTGTTGTCTTCCACCAGGGAGAGCACTTCCTCGGTTTCGAGGGGCCTCTTCTGGACGAGGCCGAGCGCAACGTCGAGGCCGAGCTCGTCGGTGGCCTTCTCGGTGGCCCTCGAAAAGGCCTCCACCGAGTTCCCCTCCACGTGCTCAAGCACCTTGTTGAGCGCGTCGACGACGTCGGTTATCTCCATGAGGTCCCTGACGGTGACGTAGTAGTCGAAGGTCTCCCCGCTGGCCACCTCGAGTATGGGGACGGGGAGCTCCGTCGTAAAGGTACCGCCGAGGTAGCTGTAGAGGGGGGTCTTCTTAACGCTCGCGGCCGCTTTGGCAACGGCCACCGAGACGGCCAGGGCAGTGTTGGCCCCAATGTGGCTGAAGTCCTCGGTGCCGTCTATCTCCCAGAGGTAGCTGTCTATGAGCTCCTGCTCGCTGGCATCGAAGCCTATCAGCTCGGGTCCGATTATCTCATCGACCTCGCTGACGGCCCTGTGGGCTTCCGCTATGTAGAGGCTCGGGTTCTCGTCTATCGGCGCCGCAAAGCGGCCAAAGCCCGAGCTGGTCAGGACGTCGACTTCGACGGAGTACCTGCCACCCCTGAGCACTGCGACCCTGCCGATAACGTTCTCTATCACCGTCATCTTTCATCAGCTCGGCCTTATTACGGTGAGAGGTATTATGCCCTTCTCGAACTCAAGCAGAGCTGCGTCGAGCGGCGTGATTCCTTCCGGGACATCTATAAGGATGGGCGCACCCATCGCTATCTGAAGGGCCCTTGCCCCTATGATGCGGGCCTTCTCAAAGCGGGTATATCTAAACACGACTACCACCCCTGCCTTCCAGTCCAGCTCAATCCATTCCAGTGCAAATTTTGGTGGGGCCGCCGGGATTTGAACCCGGGTCTCCGGCACCCCAAGCCGGGAGGATAGACCAAGCTACCCCACGGCCCCCCAAGAAATGCGGTTTTTCAGTACACTTTGTAGACCATTACCTGGTCGATGAGCTCGACGTGGCTGAGGAGCGTTCTCCTGCAGCAGTACCTCTCAACCCCGAGGTCGTCGAGCACCTTCTCGGGGTCCTCGCCCTTCTCGACGCGGGCCTTGAACTCGTAGTATTTGTCTCCTATGACCTTTCCACACGTGAAGCACCTGACGGGAACTATCACCCGTATCACCTTCTCGAATGAATATTAAAGGAAAGCCATCAGCGGTAGGACTTCTGCCTCTTGGCACGCGGACCCTTGGTTGAGCGGTTGGGCTTGTGCGGCTCGGTGCGCCTGCTGTCCCCGACGAGCATGGTCCTGTCGTACTTCATAAACTTTTCCTTGAGGTTCATGTCGTTGGTCCACTCGACGAGGGCCCTGGCTATGGCAACTCTCGCCGCTTCGGCCTGTCCCATGAAGCCTCCGCCCTCGACCTTGACGTCTATGTCGACCTTGCTAACTATCTCCTCTCCGGCGAGGACGAGCGGCTCCATGATAGTGAAGCGGGCTATCTCCGGCTCGATAATCTCGACCGGCTTGTGGTTGATCCTGACGCGACCCTTTCCTTCCCTGATGGTGGCCCTCGCGATGGCCGTCTTTCTCTTACCAGCAGTCTGGATGACCTTCATCTTCTCTCACCTCAGAACTTTCCACCGAGGAACTTGGCAACCTCGCCAACGGTAACGTACTTCGGGGTTGCGAGCCTCGACATGTGTGCCTCGATTATGGTCTCAAGCTCCTTACCCTCGAACTCCTTGGGAACGCCAACGTAGACCTTGAGCCTCTTGAAGGCCTTCCTTCCGCGGTCGGTCTTCCAGGGGAGCATTCCCCTGACGGTTCTCCTAACTATCTCATCGCTCCTCTTCGGGTAGAACGGACCCCTCCTCGGGTTGGTCCTGGTCCTGAGCTCGGTTCTCTGCTTGTACTTGGCGAAGATGTCCTCGCGGTTTCCGGTGATGATGGCCTTGTCGGCGTTGACAATGACGACCTCCTCGCCCTCGAGGAGCATCTTGGCGACCTTCGAGGCGAGCCTTCCGAGTATGAGTCCTTCGGCGTTAATTATCCTCATGGCCCATCACTCCATTATGATTACTCCACTACCCTTCGGGTTCCTCTCGATGAGCTCCTCAATCGTGAGGACCTCTCCACCGGCCTCGACTATCTTCTTCTTGGCCGTCTCGCTGAACTTCCAGGCGGCAACGGTGACCTTGTGCTCGAGCTTTCCTGCACCGAGGACGCTTCCCGGGACGATGACGGTGTCGCCCTCCCTGGTGTAGCGGTTGATCCTGCTGACGTTCACTTCAGCCCTCTGCCTCCTGGGCCTCTCAAGGCGCCAGGCTATGTCCTTCCATATCTTAACCCCTTCCTCGTTCGACTTCTTTCTGAGGTAGCGGATGAGCCTCCTCAGGTTGATGTCAGTGGGTCCGGTTCTCTTAACC
>JAMOTW010000196.1 GCA_027062125.1 Thermococcus sp. | reverse complement strand
TGAACATACCTCCTTAACGCTCTCTCGCAGGTGGGAAACCGACAGGTCCAACGGGGTGAGCGTAAATACTGGTGCGGGGGCGGGGATTTGAACCCCGGAACCCCTACGGGACGGGACCCTGAATCCCGCGCCTTTGACCAGGCTCGGCAACCCCCGCGTCAGTCGGACGCTAATTTATGGAGTTCGCTTATAAATCTATCGCTCTTCCTCATGAGGATTTTGAGGGCTATGGCCACGATTTCCTCAACGGGGAGCTCTCCGTTGGTCTCCACGGTAAACACGAACGCCCCGGGAACTACCTCTTCCCTTATCTTATCACCCTGGTAGGCCTCGAACTTCCTCGGCAGGTAGAAGGCATTGGTGGTCGTGATGATGAACTCCTCCCCAGTCTCCTCAACAGGCAGACCGCGCCTCTCCGCGAGCTCCTTGAGCTCCTCCCAGTCGGGAACTTCCTTGCTGACGTGTATCTTCGTGAGGTACTTGTAGTAGACGAAGCCCGGCTGCCACTTGGCGTGGTCCTTCCCGCGGCCGAGCCTTGCGTAGGCGTTGAGGGTAAGCCTCTGGCCCTCGGCGAGCTTGACTATCGGGATGTCGGGGTTGGCGGGCTTTACGCCCTCGTCGTCGCTCTTGAGATCGCCGGAGTAGACCATTCCCGGTCCCTCTGCCTCGAGGGAGAGAGTAACGGTATAGTCATCGAGCTCGAGTGCATCGAGTGAAAACCTCTCAACCGGGGTGGTGAGCGGAATCATACCTATCCTGTGGGCGATTATCTCGTCGAAGAGGGCCGAGTCGTTCTCGAAGAACTCAACCTCGTCAACGGCGAAGGTCGGGACGTCCGCGAGGATCGTCCTCCTGAGGGCGTTGGCGAAGGGAACGTCAACTCCCTCGACGATGAACTTAATCGAGTCCTCCCTTTTCTCAAGAATCCGGAACTTTGGCTCCATCGGCATCACCAAAAAAGAAGTTGTTGGGGGTCAGACGCGCCTGCCCCTTCTTCCGCCCTTCGGCCTGGTGCCGTCGTGCGGAATCGGGGTGACGTCCTCAACCCTTCCTATCCTGAGGCCGGCCCTGGCGAGGGCACGGATGGCTGCCTGGGCACCCGGTCCCGGGCTCTTGCTCTTGCTTCCTCCCGGGGCGCGAACCTTGATGTGAACGCCGGTGAAGCCCTTTTCCATAGCTTCCTCGGCGGCCCTCCTGGCGGCGATCATAGCCGCATAGGGCGAGGGCTCGTCCCTGTCGGCCTTAACGACCATACCACCGCTCCACCTGCTGACCGTCTCGGCCCCGGTGAGGTCGGTGATGTGGATGATGGTGTTGTTGTATGAGGAGTAGATGTGGGCGACACCCC
Source organism: Thermococcus sp. (assembly GCA_027062125.1). GTDB lineage: Archaea > Methanobacteriota_B > Thermococci > Thermococcales > Thermococcaceae > Thermococcus. Next base: position 954 of record JAMOTW010000196.1, on the reverse strand, counting down.
ACTTCTCCTTCTTCTTTATGTTAACCTGCTGGGTCTGCTCCTCGCTCATGCCTCACCACCCTGCTTAGCCTGTTCAATAACCATCCTCTCGGGGTGGCTCTCCTTGGTGAACGGAGAGGTCTTCGAGTAGGTTATGGCGTCTTCCTCCTCCCTGAGAACGAGGTATCCCGGGGAGCGGATGATCTGCCCGTTGACCTCGATGTGACCGTGGACTATGAGCTGCCTGGCCTGCCTGATGGTCCTCGCGAGTCCCTTCTTGAAGACGATGGTCTGCAGCCTTCTGTCGAGGACGTCCTCAACGGTGAGTGAGAGAACGTCATCGAGCTTGGCGTCGGCCGGAAGGAGACCGAGCCTGTTGAGCCTCTGGAGGAGCTGGGCCCTCTCAACCTCGGCCTGCTTTCCACGGGCCGCGAGGAGGCGCCTGGCCCTACGCCTGAACTCCTTGAGCTGGGTCTCGTGGCGCCAGAGCTCCTTCTTGTTCTTGAGGGCGTACTTCCTCATGAGGACTCTCTCGCGATCGAGCCTCTCCTTAATCCACGGGTGAGAGGGAGTCTCATACCTCTTCCTCTGCCTCTTTGGGTCTCCCATTTACACCACCTCACTTCTTCCTTCTGCTGACGCCGAGGGTGCTTCCGTGCCTGAAGTTCGACCTGGTCCTCTGTCCCCTGACCGGCAGTCCGCGCTCAAGCCTTATGCCGCGGTAGGCCCTGATCCTGCGGAGCCTGTTGATGTCCTCGCGCCAGGCCATGGCGAGCTTGGCGGTAATGAGGTGCATGTCCTTACCGGTCTCGTAGTCCTTCGGCCTGTTGACTGCCCAGGCCGGGATTACGTGGGCGACCGGGTCCTCGAGGATTTTTTCTATGGTCTTGACCTGCTCGTCGGTGAGGTAACCGGTCTTCATGTACGGATCGATTCCTGCAACCCTGAGCACCATGGTCGCGAAGTTTATGCCTA
>JAMOTW010000195.1 GCA_027062125.1 Thermococcus sp. | reverse complement strand
GTAGTACTCACCGAGGTCAAAATAATCGTAGGGGTCGTATCCCATCGAGTAGCCGCCGCTCATGCCCTTGCTCGCTGGGGGAATCCATATCGCCGAAATCCCGGCGCTCGCCCAGTCGGGTATCTTCTGGGCTATCGTGTCCCACCATATTCCTCCTCCAGGAACGTCCCAGTAGAAGGCCTGCATTATGACGCCGCCGTTCTCGAGGGTCTCAGCCTTAGCCGGGACGGCCGAGACGCTGAGGGCCACCAGCAGTATCAACAGCACAACAACAGCCTTTCTGGACATGGCAACCACCCATGCACCTTAACGGGCATCTGCCCGAATTATATCACCGACGGTGAAATACTTAAGCTTTGCCACTAATGTTCATTGGAGAACGTAAAAGAACACTAAGCGGCGACCCGGAAAACGGAACTTTGTGTTTCAAAGGAACTCAGAGCTCCATGAGCTCCCTGACCTTCTTGGCCTTCTCGGAGAGTTCCGGGCTCTGCATGAAGACTAGCATGTTGAGGAGGTGGAATAGCTCCACTTCGGTCAGCTCTATCTCCGCCTGGGAAATCCTCTTGAGCACCGGCTGGGAGCGTATCTCAATCTCATCGAGGACCTGCTTGGCGAGCCGGATCAGCTCGGCCCTGTCCTTTACCCTGAACCCCGCCTTCTCCAGTATCTGGACGAGCCTCTCCGCCTCCACCTGAAGGTAGGCCTGTCTGAACTGTTCCACGCTCTCGTCCGGGTCGGCCTTTATGAGAAAAATCCTGGCGCTCCTGGAGTAGACCCTCTCGTTGCCGTGGCTCTCGAGCTCCTCGACGAGGCCGGCCTTTTCGAGGGTCTTGATGTGCCGATAAACCGTCGTCCTTTCCCTTCCAAGGGCCTCGCTGAGCTCGTTGATGGTCATCGGTCTCATTCGCAGGAGCTGCAGTATCTTGAACCGGGTCTCCTCTGAGAGCACCTTCACGGTCTCTGGCTCGGTAATAATCAAAACTTCCTTCACTCAGTATTCCTCCAGCTTGTCTTGAGGGGTTTCGCCTTCCTCAACGATCTTCTTTCCTGCCGCAACCATATCTATGCTGTGCACTACACCGCCGAACTCCTCTATCGTCCTTACTATCTCGTCGTAGTCGAGGTCGTCACCGACCATGGTTATCTTGACGTTCTCGGTCTCCTTGTCTATCTCCACCAGCGTTATGTTGACTCCGTCAACGCCTTCCAGCTCGCTGAGCCCGAGGGCCAGCTCCGTCACCATCGGCTGATGTGGCTTAAGCACGTCCAGAACCAGCAGCCTTATCCCCTTGGCCATATCCCATCGCTTCCCCTTTCGAAGTCATTTTTTAAGTATTTCTCCCAGCCTGCGCAGGAGTGCGAGGGTCTCCTCATCGCGCCCCATCTTGGCCATCGCGAGCCACTCTATCGCGTGGATTATGTCCTCGTTGGAGAAGTCCTTGAGTTCCTCCTCCCTCTCCTCGATCTCCTTCGATATCTCGGTCTTGTACTCGTGCTCCTTCTTCAGGAGCTCGTCCATAGTGTTGAGGAGCTCTTCGTCGTTGAACTCATAGCCTAATGCCTTGAATATCTCCAGCTTTATCTTGAGCCTGGAGCGGGCGAAGTAGCGGAGCTCCTCGTCGCCGAGGTAGAGGTTGATGTAGAACGCATCGGCTGTCCTTCCGTAGTACTTCTCCACCAAGTTGCCCTTCATCTCAGTCCTCTTGACCTCAACAAGGCCGGCCTCCTTGAGCTTCTCGATGTGGTGGTATATTGTCTGGGGCGTCTTCCCGAGGATTTCGCTGAGCTGGGAGATGGTCATCTCCTTGCTGCGGAGCAGGCTGAGGATTTTCCTCCTCGTGTCCTCAAGCATAAGTTTTATGACCTCTGGGTCCGTTATGACCTTCACCTTCGCCATTCTCACCACCCAATTTTAACGTTTTAATGGTTCTTTGAACGTTCGGGAATTTAACTCTTTTGCTTTGGTGCGCCTGCCGAACCCCCGGTAGCTTTATATATGTAAAGACGTCGTTCCGTTAGAACACTCTCTGGACAAAATATCCAGTATCCCGGATGTACCCATCTGGGGAGGAAGGCTTAAATATGGACTCCCGAAAAACCTTCGGAGGTGGTTGCCATGGAGACCCCGAATCTCGACTTCCTGTTTTATCCAAAGAGCGTCGCTGTCATTGGCGCATCGAACGTGCCCGGAAAGATAGGAAACGCGATAATGCGCTCGATAACGCTCAACTTCGACGGAAAGGTCTACGCCGTCAACGTCAAGGGCGGCGAGATAGAGATACACGGAAAGAAGTTCCCGGTTTACAGGAGCATCAAGGAGATACCGGACGAGGTTGACGTCGCCGTCATAGCCGTCCCGGCTAAGTTCGTCCCGGACGTCATCGACGAGTGCGGCGAGAAGGGCGTTAAGGCTGCCGTTGTCATAAGCGCCGGCTTCAAGGAGGCCGGAAGGCCGGAACTCGAGGAGGAGCTCGTGAAGCGCGCCAGGAAGTGGGGAATCCGCGTCGTTGGTCCGAACTGTCTCGGCGTCACCAACCTCGAGAACGGCTTCGACTGCAACTTCAACCCGCCGGAGAGGCAGGCCAGGCCGCCCTTCGGAAAGGTCGCCTTCATGAGCCAGAGCGGCGCCTTCGGCGCTGCAATCCTCGACTGGGCCGCCAGCCACAAGATAGGCATGAGCAAGTTCATCAGCCTCGGCAACATGGCCGACCTCGACGAGAGCGACTTCATAGCCTACCTCGGTGACGACCCGAAGACCGGCGTTATCACGGGCTACATCGAGGGCGTCAAGGACGGGAGGAAGTTCTTCAACACCGCCAAGGAGGTCACGCTCAAGAAGCCCATCATAGTCCTCAAGGCCGGAAGGACCGAGGCCGGGGCAAAGGCCGCCGCGAGCCACACCGGTTCACTCGCCGGCTCCTACAAGATATACGAGGCGGCATTCGAGCAGACCGGCGTCCTGAGCGCCAAGAGCATGCGCCAGCTCTTCAACTACGCCAAAGCTTTGGCCATGCAGAAGCCCGCGAAGGGCAACAGGGTCGCGATAGTCACCAACGGCGGTGGAGCCGGGGTCATGATGAGCGACGGCCTGCTCGAGAAGGGGATGAAGCTCGCCGAGCTGAGCGAGGAGACCAACCAGAAGTTCCGGGAGGCCATAGAGAGGGGTGAGCTTCCGGAGCACATGAGCTACAAGAACCCCATAGACATCATCGGCGACGCCCCATCGAGCAGGTACGAGATAGCGATGCGCTACGCCCTCGAAGACCCGAACGTCGATGTCCTCGTCGTCATAGCCCTCTTCCAGAGCCCGGCCCTCGACGAGG
>JAMOTW010000194.1 GCA_027062125.1 Thermococcus sp. | reverse complement strand
CCAGCAGGACGAGACCGTGCTCAAGCCGGGCATGGTGATAACGGTCGAGCCGGGTATATACGTTCCCAAGTTCGGTGGGGTGAGGATAGAGGACACCATCGTTATCACGGAGAACGGGGCCAGAAGACTCACCAAGACGGAGAGGGAGCTGATTTAGTTTTCCCAAAACTTTTATTAGTTCCTTCGTGTAACCAACGAGCGGTGGGAGAGATGGAAGACGTTGAGAGACTGATACTTCAGGAGCTCCGCGAGATCAAAGAGGAACTCAGAATATTGAACTCAAAGATAGACAACTTTACCGGTTACTTTGAAGTTAGCAGAGAGGAACTTCAGGAGCTTATAAATGAACTTGAGGATGCCAAGAAGAACGGTGTCAGGTTAGAGGAGATTCTCCATGAGCTATAGTGTTGTTCTGTCCCGAAAGAGCAAGAAATTTCTCAAAAAGGTGCCTCCTCGGGACAAGAAGAGATTAGTGGGGGCTCTGGTAAAACTTGGGCAGAACCCGTGGTTTGCACAGTACAAAAAGGTTAAAGGATATCCATTTTATCGCATTCGTGTTGGGGATTACAGGATAATCTACAGTGTCGATGAGGACTCAAAAACCGTTTATGTAATTATAATTGGAAGACGAGAGGGTGTATACGACAACCTTTAAGGTGGTTGGGATGCAGATAATCCACCAGGACGTCAAGGAGGGCAAGATAAAGGTCAAGGCCGAAACGCTCGACGACCTCTGGCACCTCTACCACATAATCGACCCCGGCGACACAGTCTACGCCAAAACGCTCCGCAAGCAGAGCCAGAGGAGCGATTCGCTCAGGGCCGAGAAGGTCGAGGTCATCCCGGTTTTCCTCGGGGTTAGGGCCGAGAAGATAAACTTCCACAAGTTCGCCAATCAGGTCCGCGTTACCGGACCGATAGTCTACGCGAGCAGGGACGACGTCCCCCTCGGCAAGTACCACACGATAGCGATAGAGGAGGGAACCGTCGTCACCATCCAAAAGCCCCGCTGGAAGGAGCACCACATCGAGAGGCTGAAGGAGGCGGTTGAGGCCTCCAAGAGGGCGAGGGTAATGATAGTCGTAATCGACGACGGAGAGGCGGATATGGCGCTCGTGAGGGAGTACGGGCTTGAGATTCTCAACAGCATACGCTACAACCTCGGCGGGAAGCGCTACAACACCGACCGCGAGAGCGAGGAGAAGAGGTTCTTCCACGATGTGGCCAAAACAATGGAGGAGATAATGAACCGCGAGAGGGTCGAGAGGGCGATTGTAGCAGGCCCCGGCTTCGTCAAGGAGGACTTCCACAAGTTCCTCCGCGAGAACTACCCCGAGCTCGCCAAGAGGGTGGCCATCGAGGACACCAGCGTGACCGGAAGGACGGGCATCTACGAGGTCATAAAGCGCGGAACGGTTGACAGGGTTTACCACGAGAACCGCGTCGCCAAGGAAATCCGGCTCGTCGAGAAGGTCCTCGAGAACATAGCGAGAAACAACGGATTGGCCGCTTACGGTCTCAAGGAGGTTGAGGAGGCCGTTAACTACGGCGCAGTGGCGACGCTTCTCGTCCTCGACGAGCTCCTGAAGGGCGAGCACAGGGAAAAGATAGAGGAGCTCATGGACGCGGTTCGCTATTCGAGGGGCGAGGTCGTCGTTGTAAGCTCGGAGCACGAGGGCGGCGAAAAGCTGAAAGCATTAGGTGGCCTGGCGGCGCTGCTGAGGTTCAGGATTAAGTGAGTTTAGACTGCACAAATGCAAGAACGAGCTCTGCCAGTTTTATTGCGTTTTCTGCCTCCTCTTTGTCGGGTTCATGAATGGTCGGGTATCTCGCCTCGACGGCGTAGGCGGTTAGAAGATCCACATCATCATCGAAGAGTTTTAAGAATTCAGAATCTACCTCGGCACACATGAGTATGAGTTCCCCAATGTCGTGGGTTCGTTTGATGGGTTTCCCCTTTGATATCAAAAATGCCTTTAAAGCCTTCTCTGCGCACTGCTGGGCGTGGAAGGTTGTATAGTCGTAGTAGTTAAGGGAAAGGCTGGTTCTGGCCAGCACAAGGTCTTTTTCGGCCTTTTCGAGCCATTCCCTAAAACTCAAATTTTCACACCCTCCCGGAGAGCGTAGTAGTAAACAAAGCCCGTATCGTCCTTGACCTTTTCGAGTTCATCCCTTGAGATGAAGAGGACGTCCACCTTGATTCCCTTCAACAGAAGCTCCCTGTGTGCCCTTTTGTACGCTTCCAGCTCCATCTTTCTCTCGGTGGGTTCTGATAGCACAACCAGAACATCCCAATCACTGTCGGTCCTAAAATCCCCCCTAACACGGGAACCGAAGAGGATTATATCCTCGACCTCAAGACCAAGCTCTCGCGATACCCTGAGAATCACATCCCGGATAATCTCTCGGCTCATGGTTGGTACTACGCCCTCTTGGTATTTATCCTTTGTTGTACAGCTCCACGTAGGGGTCGCCCTCAAACGTCGGGAACGCCTTTTCCTCCCCGTTTTCAATTAAAACCCTCTTTTTATCCGCGGTGAACTCCCCGAGCTCAAATGCCATAATTCCATTTTTGTTTAATTCTGCAATTAAACTGTCAGTGTTCTCAGGGGGAGTTATGGCAATAAGAGTCCCTGTAGATGAGACGCTCCAGGGTTCGAGATCATAAAAGTCAAGAACCTTCCTCACGAGGGGGTCTAGGTGGAGCTTCTCTGTATAAACCCTGAATCCAACGCCGGAGTTGTCCGCTATCTCGTGCAGAGCGGTTAAACCACCTTCGGTGGCGTCGTGCATGCCCCTGACGAAGGGTTTTGCCGCTAAAGCATCCGGGACGACGGTCTCGAAGTAGAAGGAGCGCTTGAGGCGCATGAGTTCTTTCTTTGAGAGCACCTTTGAGAGCTCATTCCCCTTGAAGTACGCCGCCGAAACCGCGAACTCGAGGCCCACCTTCGCCGTGACGACGATTCTATCACCCGGTCTGGCCACGGGTATCTTCAGCTCCTCCTTCCTCACCATCCCCAGGGCAGTGGTCGTTGCGGTCGGCTCGGAGACGCTTGGGTAGACACCGGTGTGGCCGCCGATTACCGCACTCCCATAGCGCCTGCACTCGGTGTTGATGTCCCGCATAACCATCTCCAGGAACTCCTCCCCCGTTCCGGGTGGAAAAAGGAGGTCTACGATGAGCCACCTTGGCCTCGCTCCAAAAACAGCCACATCGCTCGAGGCGAAGTGGTATGTGAAGAAGCCGAAGGTCTCGCGCGGAACTCCCAGAGTCGGGTCCGTGGCGACGATGAGGTAGTGACCGGCATCGTATTCGAGGACGGCCGAATCAAAGCCCTCCCTCGGCCCGTAGACTATCGCGGCATCATCAACGCCGAGGTTCGGGAAGATGACCTCCCTCAAAACGTCGTTCCTGAGCTTTCCAGGGGGGAGTTCCTTCATTGCAATCACCGTTTATCCTCCTTAAACCTGCCTATCACGGACTCGACTTCCCTCAGCGTCTCCTCATCACAGTCCCAACACATTACCTCGAAGCTCGGAACACGGACGCTCACGCGGACCTTCCTTCTCCTCGCGATTCTGCTCACCTCGTAATTCACACGGTAGGCCAGCTCCATGAGCCCGGGGGTTACCGTCTCCTCGCGGTCGATGTACTGGAGCGGACAGCCCTCGCGCCACTGCCTCCTCCTCGCGTGCTCGTACATGCGGTAGGGCCTTATTCCTGCCTCGTCCGCGAGTGCCTCGACCTCCTCGGCGGTGTACTTTATGAGGGGCCTGAAGAAGAGCACTCCTATCTTCGGGAGCCCGCAGAGCCTTATGTCTCCCTCGCACTGGTCGAGCAGGGCCCCGATTATCTTATCGTTGGCGTTGTCGCCCTTCGCTAAGACGTCGAAGCCGTTGTTGAGGGCGAACCACTTCGCGTTCCAGAGCATTACCTTCTTGCAGTTGATGCAGACCGGCCCCTTCCTTCCGGCCGCTTCCCTGAGGAGGCCGTCGGTGATGTCGACGAGGAAGTGCTCGACGCCGAGCTTTTTTGTGAACTTCATCGCCCAGTTCAGCGTTTCCCTCCAGCTCCAGCGGTGGAAGAACGTGAGTGCAGAAACTTTAAGGCTGGCTTCCTTCAAAAGGTACAGGGCGAGTGAGCTGTCCTTTCCGCCGGAGAACATGAGGAGTATTCTCTTATCGTGGAGCCCGGCTTTCTCCGAGAAGCTCCTTATCTCCTCGATGGCATCGTTGAGGGTTCGCATGGAGAAAAATAAATGGGGGCGCTTAAAAACCTGCACCTCACACCTTCTCGAGCCACTGCTCCGCGTAGTCGCCGACGATGGGGAACTTGTAGCGCTCGCCTTGGTAGGCCTTCACCATGCCGAGAATCCACAGGACGAAGCCTATGATTCCCAGGAGCCAGGCGAGGATGCCCCCTATGTACGGTATGAAGCTGAGGATCACCTGGAGCACCGTGATGCCGATGAAGGTTATCGTCGACTGCATAGCATGGAAACGGACGAAATCGCTCTCCTTCTCAAGCACCAGGAATATTATCCCTGTAATCCACCAGGCTAGATAGGCAAGCAGTCCCTCGATGTTCTCGTCCATGCCGAGGGACGTCTTCTTGGGTTCTTCAGGGGGAGTTTCTGCCATAGACAATACACCTCCGGTATTCAACCTGTTGTATTCTCTCCAATTCCTTAAATACCTTTCCAAAGTCTTGCCGATTTTGGCCTGCCATGACGGTTCCCTGGGACGTCTTAGAACCGCCCAATTTCAAACTTCGAACCGCTGAGCTTTGTTAGGCTCACCAAAGCTTTTTAAGGTTCTCGAGGAATTCGGGTATAGAATTAGGACAGCCTAACGGTGGTGCTCATGATTGTACCCTTAAACTCACTCAGACCCGGCGAGAGGGGAATCGTCGTCAACATCCTTGGCGGCCCCACGGCGAGGCAGAGGCTCGTTGGAATGGGACTCACGCCAGGTGCCACCATTCAAATAATCGAATCCCACAGCTACGGCCCTATAATCATTTCCGTCGGCGGCGTCAGGTTCGCGATAGGTAGGGGGATGGCGAGCAAGGTCATGGTACGGAAGCTGTGAGGTGGTAGAATGGCAATGAAGGTCGTTGCACTAGCGGGCAACCCCAACGTGGGTAAGACGACGATTTTTAACGCCCTCACAGGGTTGCGCCAGCACGTCGGCAATTGGCCCGGTGTAACCGTCGAGAAGAAGGAGGGCGTCCTCGAGTACAATGGACAGAAGTTCCTCGTCGTTGACCTCCCCGGAACCTATTCCCTGACTGCCCACTCGATCGACGAGCTCGTCGCGAGGGACTTTCTGCTTAAGGGTAGCGCTGATGTAGTCGTGAACGTGGTTGATGCGACGGCCCTGATGAGGAACCTCTTTCTCACCATGGAGATACTCGAGATGGGCCTGAACAACGTCATAATCGCCCTAAGCAAGGTAGACCTGGCGGAGAAGCACGGAATCGAGATAAACGTGAAGAGGATGGAAGAGGTTCTCGGCGTTCCCGTCGTCCCTGTCAATGGAAAGGAGGGGGTGGGTCTAGAGGAGCTTAAAGAGAAGATATACGAGATGGCCAATGGCGTACTGCATGAGAGGCCGGTGGTTCCAAAGTACGATCCCGAGGTCGAGAGGGAGATAGAGCACATAACCGGTGTCCTACAGGGGACTCCCCTCGCGGAGAAGTACAGCCTCCGCTGGCTGGCCATCAAGCTTCTCCAGCGTGACGACAGCGTCATAAAGCTCGTTCTGCGCCACCTCGGGAGCGAGAAGCTCGACGAGATAATGGGACACATAGCCGAGGTCGAGGAGCGCTACAAGAGGGCGATGGACCTCATAATCGCGAGCCAGAAGTACGAGTTCATAGACAACCTGATGCACCGCTTCGTGAGGTACACGAAAGAAGAAGGCGAGAGCTTCAGCGACCAGCTCGACAGTGTCCTGACCCACCCTGTGTACGGCCTCATCGCGCTCTTCGGGGTGTTCTACCTCGTTTTCAAGTTCGTCTTCGTCTTTGGGCTTCCGCTCCAGGAGCTCCTCGACAACGCGTTCTCGTCCTTCGGGGAGTGGCTTGCACCGCACATAGCTAACGAGGCCCTTCGCGGTCTCATCGTTGATGGAATCATAGCGGGCGTTGGCTCCGTGCTCAGCTTCTTCCCGCTCGTCTTCCTGCTGTTCCTGGCCCTCTCCGTCCTGGAGGACGTTGGATACATGGCAAGGGCGGCCGTGGTCATGGAAAAGATAATGAGGAAGTTCGGGCTTCCGGGCAAGAGCTTCATACCGCTCGTCCTGGCCTTCGGGTGCAACGTCCCCGCGGTGATGGCTACGCGGACGCTCGACGACGAGAGGGACAGGCTGGTCACCATGCTGGTCAATCCCCTCATACCCTGCTCGGCGAGGCTGAGCGTCATAAGCTTCCTGGCCGCGGCGTTCTTCGCCGGCCACCAGGCACTCACAGCTGTGAGCATCTACGCCACGGCCGTGCTGATGGCCCTCTTGGTTGCCTGGCTCCTGAGCAGGTTCGTGATTAAGGGCGAGGAGAGTCCATTCATCATAGAGCTACCTGAGTACCTCATCCCGAGCTGGAAGACGGTGACCCTGCACTCGTGGGAGAGGAGCAAGGAGTTCATCAAGAAGGCGGGGACCATAATCCTGCTCGGCTCGATGGCCATCTGGTACCTCAGCAGCTATCCCGTGCAGATGGGCACCGGAGGAAGCTACGCGGAGAGGCTCGGCATGTTTTTCGAGCCGTACATGCGTCTCATGGGCCTCGACTGGAAGGCCGCTGTAAGTCTGCTGTTCGGAATAATCGCCAAGGAGAACGTCATATCAACCTACGGAATAATCTACGGAAGCGAGGAGGCCATAGTGGGAGCAATGACGCCGCTCCAGGCCTATGTGCTGGCCATGGTGACGACCCTCTACGTCCCGTGCATAGCCACGATAGGTGCAATACGGGCGGAGAGCAACTGGAAGTGGGCGGCCTTCACGGTGGTCTATATGATAGCCCTCGCAAGCATCGTCGGAATCATAGTCTGGAACGTCGGGAGCGCGCTGGGCTACTGAAGGAAGGTGAAGCAATGCTGGAGAGAGTACTAAAACTGCTTGAGGAAGGGAAGGACGTGGACGAGATAGCGGGGGAGCTCAACGTCCCCCGGGAAGAGGTAGTCGGGGCGATGGAGGTACTCGCCAGCATGGGCTACATCGAGAGGGTGGGGGCGGGGGAGGGTGCCTGTGCCACCTGCCCCCTGAGGAACTTCTGCCCCGGTTCGTGCTTCCGCTTCAAGGGGAAGGTCTACACAGTAGCTGAATTCAGGCTCGAAAAAAGCTCAGGAAAATGACCGATTTCGTGGGAAAATCGGGGAATTTCGGTGGTAACAATGGTTTTTTTCTAAATTTTCACCGCGGGTTAAAGTTGTAACCAGCCGGTTATATATTTTACAGCCGTAAAACATATAAAACCCTTCGTTGAAACGTTTAACGGTGATACCATGAAGGCAGTTATTCTTGCGGGAGGATTCGGAACCCGCTTAAGGCCACTCTCATCGACCAGGCCGAAGCCGATGGTCCCGGTTCTCGGAAAGCCCAACCTCCAGTACCTGCTCGAGAGCCTCGAGAAGATACCGGAGATAGACGAAATCATACTCTCGGTTCACTACATGCGTGGTGAGATAAGGGAGTTCATAGACGAGAAGATGGCCGATTACCCGAAGGACATACGCTTCGTCAACGACCCGATGCCGCTCGAGACCGGCGGCGCACTCAAGAACGTTGAGGAGTACGTTGGTGAGGACTTCCTCGTCATCTACGGCGACGTCTTCACGAACTTCGACTTCAGGGAGCTCATAGAGGCCCACAGGAAGAACGGCGGCCTGGTTACGGTCGCCGTCACCAAGGTCTACGACCCGGAGCGCTACGGTGTCGTCGAGACCGACGAGGAAGGAAAGGTCACCCACTTCGAGGAGAAGCCCCACAGGCCGAAGACCAACCTCGTCGACGCGGGAATCTACATGGTCAACAGGAAGGTGCTCGATGAGATACCCGAGAACAAGGAGGTCTACTTTGAGAGGGAGGTCCTCCCCAAGTTCGTTGGCAGGGGCGAGGTCTACGCCTACAGGATGCCCCGCGAGTACTACTGGATAGACCTCGGAACCCCCGACGACCTCTTCTACGCCCACCAGATAGCCATGGACGAGATAGCCAGGGACAACGGATACATGACCATCAAGGAGACCGCGGAGGTCCCGGAGGACGTCGAGATTCAGGGACCGGTCTACATCGACGAGGGCGTCAAGATAGGCCACGGGGTCAAGATCAAGTCGTACACCTACATAGGACCCAACACGATAGTGGAGGACAAGGCCTACTTCAAGCGCGCGATACTCATCGGCAACGACATCGTCAAGGAGCGGTCGGAGATAAAGGACAGCATACTCGGTGAGGGCGTCGTCGTCGGGAAGAACGTCATCCTCAAGGAGAACGCCGTCGTCGGCGACTACGCGAAGATATACGACAACCTGGTCATCTACGGCGCCAAGGTGCTCCCGTGGAAGAAGGTCGAGGAGTACGAGGCCTTCATCAAGATAAAGCTCGACCCGACGAAGGTCAGGCCCGGCGTTACACCCGACCGCTGTCCGCTCGGCCTTCCGGAGTGCATTTACAAGAAGTTCAAGGCGATAGCCGGCGAGAAGCCGCCGTGCGACGAGTGCATAGAGAACCAGTGGCTCTTCTGAGCCCTTCCTTACCTTTCGTTTCGGCCATCGGACGATGGGTTTTATGATAATCGTGGCTGTGTTCTTCCCCTTCCACGTGACTCTCCTCAACGTGCCGATACTCAACGTCGACCTCTACAACGTCTACGAGAACGGCGACATAATCGGCCATTCGGGAGGGATTCCAGGCTTTACCTCGAAGCGCTTGGGCCTGCGCTGAGGACCTTCATCCCCAGCTCCTTCGGCGTGGCCTTCGTTTGCCCCAAAAATTGTAAAAAAGTAGTCCATAGGGAGAAAGGGATTTACCAGCCGCCCCAGCCGCGGCCCCTTCCCATTCCGCCGCCGGCTCCTCTCCCACGGCCCATTCCCCTGCCCATTCCTCTACCACGACCGTAGCCGGCTCCGTATCCGCCTCCCATTCCGCCGCCTTCTGGACCCATGACCGGACCGGAAAGCTCCCCGCGGAGGAATGCCTCAACGGCCTCGCGGACGGTCATGTCTGCCGGCGCCGAGACCATCCTTATTCCAGCCGCCTGAAGGACGCCGGAGGAGTTTGGGCCGAACTGGCCGGCTATGACGACCTCTGCACCCTGGTCGATGGCGAACTGCGCCGCGGTGACTCCCGCTCCCCTTGGCTGGGAATAGCCGGGGTTTGGGACCACCTGAACGCTGGTTATCGCGCCGTTCTCAACGTCCACTATCGTGAAGGTAGGGGTCCTTCCAAAAGCAGGGTTCACCCTGTCGTCGAGGCCCCCGTTAACCGTTGACACGATTATCCTCATCACAACCACCTCCGCAAAAATTAGGAAAACCGAACTTAAAAAAGTTTGCATAAGCTCAGAATGGTCCGAACCAGGTCCTCGGGCCGGGCCTCAGGAAGGCCCTCAGGATGAGGAGAACCACCAGCCCGATGGCATAGGGAGCGGCCACTATGAAGAGCTTGACCAGGAAGTACAGTATCCCGATCAGGAACAGGAGGTCTATCAACCCGTAAACTCCCCCGAACGGGAAGAAGCCGTACCTCCTGTATCCGCCGTTAAACCTGCCGTATCCCCTGCCGAATCCGCGTGGCATAGACTTTCCCTCACTTCAGCTCTCAATCCACCGTTAGATTGGTAAAAATGTCGAAAATGGAAAGGGCGTCACCACCAGCCGTAGAGCCAGCGGAGGGTCCTCCTGCTGGGCTGGCCGGTCCAGGGGCAGTAGCCGAGCTGGGCTCCCCAGCCTCTTCCTCCTCTGCCCCATCCACGGCCCCAGCCGCGTCCTCTTCCACCTCTTCCGCGGCCCCAGCCCCTGCCCCATCCAGGGCCGTAACCATAGGCTGGGTACGGCGGGTAAGCCGGCGCAGTCGGGTACGGGCCGTACGCCGGGACGGGAGTCGCTGGGGTTGCCGGGGCCACCGGTGCGGCCGGTGTCACGGGTGCTCTGAACTGCTCGACACTCCCGCTGGTGACCGCCTTTATGGCCTCCTCGACCGGGGTTCCAGGCGCGACCTGATAGAGCCTTATGCCCGCGGCCTGTATGGCACCAAGGGCGTTCGGACCGACCTGCGGTGCTATTATCGCCTCAACCCCCTCGTTGATGAGCGTCTGGACCGCCATTGGGCCTGCCCCACCGCCGGCCATGGCGGCACCGTTCTGGATGACTTTCTCGCTGGTTATGTTTCCTTTCTCGTCAACGTCCGCTATGTAAAACGCAGGGGCGCGCGCGAACACGGGCGCAACCGTGTCGTTGAGCCCTCCTCCGTTGGTTGGGATTGCGATCCTCATGCCAATCACCTCCTTTTCTCTTCATTATTTTGTGCATATGCACAAGATTTAAAGTTTTCGGTTCACCTAACTATCGATGGACATTTAAGGATGGGCGCCTAACACCGAGGGGTGGGGGAAATGCTGCTTGAAGAAATCAAGGGGAAGGCACTCCCGCTTGTGGATGAGCTTGAGCTGGTGGATTTTGGCTTCGCACTGCCGTACACGTGGGTCCTCGTTGAAGGGCCCGAGGGAAAGGCTTTGGGAGTTGCCATGACTCTGCCTGAGGAGGTCCAGCGCTATCGGAACTCCGTAACCGAGCCCTCCCTCAAAGCGTTCATCGAGAGGGCCGACAGCCTGAACGCCATAGAGAGAACACTCGGTCTTGCTGCCATCAACGCGGTCTCGCAGTATCACATCGACCTGAGCAACGCGGAGTGGGTCGATGTACTTGAACTCCTGCCGGAGGACGCTGGTAAGGTCGCGCTGATAGGAAACATGCCGCCACTGACAAAAGCGCTACGCGAGAGGGGTTTCAACGTCTTCGTCTTCGAGAGGAACGCCAAGCTCTGGGACAAGGACACCTACAGCGACGCCCTTGAGTACCATCTCCTGCCGGAGATGGATGCTGTAATAGCGAGCGCGAGCTGTCTCGTTAACGGCACGATAGATATGCTCCTCGAGAGGGCGAAGAGGGCGAGGCTCTTCGTTCTCACTGGCCCAACTGGTCAGTTGTTGCCCAAATTCCTGAAGGGAACCGGAGTCACGCACCTCGCGGCGATGAAGGTGGTCGATCTCGAGAGGGCTCTCCTCGGCCTCAAACTCGGCTCCTTCAGGGGCTTTGAGGAGGGGAATCTGAAGTACGTGGTTGGGGTGCCATGATCTGGTGTTGTTAGCAATTCAGCGAAACTCCTTTATTTTCCCCACGAATCTGCCATCATCTCTGGTCTCTGGGAGCTTGTGGACGTTCCGCTCAAGCCACCCGATTCTCTCAACTTCTCGCACGTCGAATTCAGACACGTATGGCTTTATGTCGAGGAGAGGGGTTCCGTCAACGATGTCAACGTCTTCGATGTGGAGCACGTTTCCTTCAACACTGAGGAGCCTCACTATCGAGAGGCCTATCGGGTTCGGCCTGCCCGGTGCGCGGGTGGCGAAGACTCCGTGTTCCTCGTCGTCCATATAGGGCTTAACGAGCAGCTTTCCTGGCTCTGCACGGTGGAAGTGGTAAAGCAGTATGATGTGCGAGAACCCTTCGATGTCCTTCAGTCCTGGCGAGTACTCCGGGAAAACCTCAACGGTCCCCCTAACTCCTCTGGCCGCCGAGGGCTGTATTGGAACGCCCTTCGGCTCCTTGAATGGGCTGTGGACTATGCCGATAATGCGGTAGGTTACTTCCCTCACTTTCTTCCCCCACGTGTGTTTGGCGGGAGAAGTTTAAAACCCTTCCAGTGATACGTTGCTTTGAGAGGGTAAAAGGGGGAAGAGTATGCACCTCCTCGTCCTTAACGACAACGCCCCTTCGAAGGGCTTCCTCAACGACTGGGGATGGAGCCTCCTTGTGGCGGGAAGAACCCGCTTCCTCTTCGATGCCGACACCAGGGGAGGGATACTGCTCAACAACGCTGGAGTTCTCGGCGTTTCCCTACGGGGCCTCGACTTCGCCGTTCTCAGCCACTGGCACTACGACCACTACGGGGGCCTCTCCCTCGTCGGTGAGCTGAATCCGGGAATTCCTCTCTATGCCCCGCCGGGAAACGGGACGATGGTGAGACAATGGGGATTTCGGGTTAGAGAGGTCACGAAGGTCGGTGAGATCGAAACTGAAGTTTGGAGTTCGGGGCCCTTAAACGGGTTCGAGCAGGCGGTTGGGGTGGAGACGCCCTCCGGCCTCGTCGTCATCGTTGGCTGTTCTCATCCGGGCGTTGACAGACTTACCAGGGCGGTCCTTGAGGTCTCTGGGTATGAGAAAGCCCACCTCGTAATCGGAGGCTTTCATTATCCTTCGGCCAGGACTCTTGATAGGTTGTCGGAGTTGGCTGAGTTCATAGCACCGGCGCACTGTTCTGGGGATGATGCGAAGGCGTACGTGCGGAAGAAATATCCCGAAAAGTTCGTGGAAGTGAGAACGGGGAGCGTCATCGAGCTTTAAACCCCGAGGAATTCCCACAGTCGCTTGAAGAACTCCGTCTTTCTGCCCTTCTCAGTTACGAAGCGGAGAACCCTCAGCTCTTCGAGGGTCTCACCGTCAATGCTTACCTTTCTGCCCGCTTCCTTTAGGTCCCTGCTTTCGGCGAGTGACCTGGCGATCTTCCACCCGTTTGGGAGGAGTGTGTTAAAATACCCCTCCACCCACCTTCTGTCAATCGAACGGACGAAGAGCTCGCCCTCCCTGGAGAGGCGGTAGTAGGTGTGGTGCTTGTGAACCTCGAAGGCCTTCTTGAAGCGTGCCCTGCTTCGCTTTACCGCGCTCCCCGGGTCGCGTTCTATCAGGCCGATTTCAAGGAGGTCCTCGATTGCATCCGTTATGAGCTCAAGCGGAAGGCCGCTCATCTTTCCCATCATCTTCGCGTAATCAACGCCCGCCTTTTTCAGGTGGGTCAGGACGTAGAGGTGAACCGGGAGGAGCTGGAATCCCCGGTAGGAACCTGCCCGTTCTTTTCGCGTATTCCCGCCACTCATCGCCGAACCTCTCCTCCAGGGCGTTCTCTTCTTCATCTATAAACCTCACCACTGCGAGCCAGTAAACCAAAGGTAGGCCGAGCATAAAGCCGCCGATGGCGAGCGAGAAGCCTGGCACTATAAGAAAGCCCCAGATTGAGTATATCGGGTGTCTGACCCTTGAGTAGCACCCCGTGGTCAGGAGCTCGCCCCTGGCGTATGCCCGCGAAACCTGGGGGTAGCAGAGGAGCCATAGGGCCACGCCGATTGCCATCAGGGAGGCACCCGGCCTAACGAGCTGAACAGAGGTCAAGTTAAATCGATCGTTTAAATAAAAAGCGGCCGCCACGTACGGGGCGGAGACTGCCGCCACCTTTGGCACGATTCCCCAGAACTTCATGGGCGGCACACCTTCAGGACGAGAAGTTTCCCTCCGGCACGGGCCAAATAAAGTGAGGTGGAGGATCACTCCTCGACGATTGGCTTCTCGATCGCCCTCTTCTTCTCCTGCACCTGCTCCCACAGCTCGTCGAAGTTCTCAACAAACCTCTGGAGGGCGAGCTTTAGATCCCGGGTTCTGGTAAAGAATGCCACCTTGTTGGTCTTGTCGCGGATTCTCAGGAAGTTCGGGCCCATTCTGAACGCCGCGAGGACGTCGACGTCGAGGAGCTGGCTCACCACGGCTTTGAACTTCCTCGGATCCCCGTGCCCCTCGTCGTGTTCCTCCTCAAGGTCTTTCGCTTTGTTGTGTCTCTTTTCGAGGAGTTTGATGCTCCCGTCCTCGCAGATTTCGTATATCCCAAAGAACTCCGAATCCCCGTAGTGGGCATCGATAAGCGTCTCGTCGTTCTCCATTCCAAACGCGACCTTCAGGCACCTCATTAGCATCACCGTTTTGAGCGTATGCACAAAGCTTAAAAGCTTTTAGGTTAGCCTAATTCCGGAGGTGAGAGCTTGCAGATAGCCGTGAGCGGTGGAAAGGGAGGAACCGGAAAGTCAACGGTCGCCGTAAACCTTGCCGTTGCACTCAAAAAGCTTGGGACGGAACTTACATTCGCCGACCTTGACGTTGAGGCCCCTAACGACCACCTCCTCCTCGGGGTCGAGCTGACCAACGAGGAGCCGGTCATGCAGTTCATGCCGAGATTTGACTACTCGAAGTGCACCAAGTGCAGGAAGTGCGCCGAGGTCTGCGAGGAGCACGCCATAATCACCCTGAAGGACGGGACACCGTTCCTCATGCCGAACCTCTGTTCGGGCTGCCGCGCGTGCGAGATAGTCTGCCCGGTGCCCGGGGCGATACTCGAAGGCCAGAGGCTCATCGGCCACACCTACGTTACCCCGACCCCCTACGGGTTCACCCTCGTCACCGGAAGGCTGAGGGAAGGGGAAGAGCGCTCGATGCCCCTCGTCGTAGCCGCTAAGAAGAAGGCCCAGGCGGTCCAGAAGGGGCTGCTCTTCATCGATACCGCCGCAGGAACTGGAAACACCGTCTCGAAGGCGGTCGAGTTCTCTGACCTACTTATAGCGGTCACCGAACCCACTCCCCTCGGAATCCACGACACCGAGCTAATCCTCGAACTCGGAAAGCTCATGGGGATGCCCACGTGGGTCGTGATAAACAGGGCCGACCTTGGCGAGAAGGAGAGGGTCTACGAGTTGGCTAAAAAGTACGGCGCGGAGGTAGTCG
The DNA here is from genome assembly GCA_027062125.1 of Thermococcus sp. Lineage (GTDB taxonomy): Archaea > Methanobacteriota_B > Thermococci > Thermococcales > Thermococcaceae > Thermococcus. Next base: position 2,085 of record JAMOTW010000194.1, on the reverse strand, counting down.
CCGAGATACCCTACAGCGAGAACATCGTGAGGAGCTACGTTGAGGGAAGGCCGATAGTCCTGACGGACTATCCAGAGGCCGAAATCTTTGAGGGACTCGCCGAGAAGGTTCTCAAGTTCCTCGGGGGTGGTGAGTGATGCAGATAGCGATAGCGAGCGGTAAGGGTGGCGTTGGAAAGAGTACGATAACTGCTTCGCTCCTCTACTTCCTCAAGGACGAATACAAACTTGTGGCGGTCGATGCCGACGCCGAGGCCCCGAATCTCGGTCTGCTCCTCGGCGTCACCGAGTGGGAGGAGGAGAGGGAGCACATAGGCGCGAAGGTAGCTAGGATAAGCACGGAGAGCTGCATAAGGTGCGGCATCTGTATGGAGCGCTGCCCCTATGACAGCATCTACATCGACGATGAGGGCAACTACGTGGTCAACGAGCTCACCTGTGAAGGCTGCAACGTCTGCGGCCTGGTCTGCCCGGTCCCGGGAACTATAGCTCTCGAGGAGGCCCGCTCCGGTGTTGTCAGGAAAGCTACCACCAAGTACGGCTTCCCAATTATATCTGCCCAGCTCGACGTTGGCAGGCCGGAGAGCGGAAAGCTCGTTACCGAGGAGAAGGAGTGGGCGAAGAAGGTCATGGAGGAGCTCAACCTGGAGCACATGGTCGTTGACTCCGCCGCTGGAATCGGCTGTCAGGTCATAGCCAGCCTCGGCGGTGCCGACGTTGCGATACTCATCGCCGAGCCCACCCCCGCTTCCCTGAGCGACGTCCAGAGGGCTTATAAAGTCGTCCAGCACTTCAGGGAGCCGGCCTACCTCATAATCAACAAGGCCGACATCAATCCGGGCTTCACCGCGCTGAGGGAGTGGGCGGAAAGGGAGGGAATCCCGATACTCGGCGAGGTGCCCTACGACAGGGCTATCCCGGAGAGCATGGTGATGCTGAAGCCGGTCGTCGAGGCGTTCCCCGAGTCGAAGGCGGCTAAGGCCCTCAAGGAGATAGCCGAGAGGATAAGGGAGGAGATAATCGGCTGACTTTTCTCCCCCTTTCCAACCCAAACCTTAAAAGCTCCCCCCTCCAAGTGGTTCCGGTGGTGTGAAATGGCGGAAGCGAATGAGCAGCTTGAGAGGCTCGCTTACGAGTACCAGCTCCTGCAGGCTCAGGCCCAGCTCCTGGCCCAGAACCTCGAGCTCCTCACCCTCGGAAAGAACGAGTTCCAGGCCGTCAAGGAGACGCTCGAAGAGCTCAAGAAAGTCGAAGAGGAGAAGCCGGAGATACTCGTGCCGATCGGCGCGGGCTCGTTCCTCAAGGCCAGGATAGAGGACAAGGAAAACGCCATCGTCAGCGTCGGGGCCGGCTACGCCATCGAGAAGAACCTCGACGATGCGGTAGCGTACCTCGAGGCCCGGATAAAGGAGTACGAAGAGGCGATCGCCAGGACCCAGGAGGCACTCAAGAAGCTCGAAGGACAGCTCGGTGACCTCGCCCAGAAGGCGCAGGAGCTTCAACAGAGGGGGTAACCGCCTAAAAAGTAATTCCTTGTCTTTTTAATTTGTGAAACAACATTGGATAATGTTTTAACACCTTACGCATAACTATAACCGATGGAGACTGAGGTAAGGTGGATTTCGGTGGTGATAGCATTAGTGCTTCTCCTTGCAACGTTTGGGTTAGCTATGCCTAACATTAATGTTTCTGTTCAAGAGTTGGGTGTTGGGGATAACGGTGTCGTTAGTCCCGTTAGTGAGGGTAGATACACTCTATGGTTATCGGGAACTACGGTTACTGATGTGGAGATTATACTAAGCGGCGACCTTTCACAAGGCACTGTGGTCTATGTTGTTCTCAGAGACTCCTCTGGGAATGAAGTCTCTAAGGGGTCTTTAATTGTGGGCTCTGATGGTATTCCTGGTGGAACCCCCTTTAATGTGAGTGTATCTTCGGTGAACATCTCCAGTGTAGATCAAACGAAAACTGAAGTTATACTCCTGTCTCCTGAATACAATCTGGATTCTTCAGGACCAATTTTTGTCAACACTCAAAAACTCGGTCTTGGAACCTACGATGGCAGATACTCCAATCCACTAACGGT
>JAMOTW010000193.1 GCA_027062125.1 Thermococcus sp. | reverse complement strand
TGGAGGATCACGAAGCGCACCGAGGAAATGGAGAGGATGCTCCCCGATGCCTTCTTCTACCTAGCCAGCTCCCTCAGGGCAGGTATATCCTTCTCCGAGGCGCTGGAGGAGCTCACGACTGCCAAGTTTGGCCCCCTAACAGACGAGTTCAGGAAGACCGTGGCGGAGATAAAGAAGGGCCGCCCGACTACGGACGCCCTCAAGGCCTTCGCTATAAGGAACAAGCGCTCGTCGGTCATATACCGCTCCATGATGATCATCATAGAGGCCCTCGAAAGGGGTGCCCCGATGAGCGACGTCCTCGTCTTCGTCGGAAACGACGTCAGGGAGATACTCAAGATAAAGCAAGAAAGGAAGGCTTCGACGGGGATGCAGGTGGTGTTCTTCATCATAACCAGCGGAGTCATCGGCCCGTTCATCCTCGGTGTCGTTGCCCAGATAATGGTCTCGATGAACGTCGGCGACATAAACCTCCCGGTCGAGACCGTGAAGAACATACTCCTCGGGTTTGTTGTTCTCCAGGCCATAGCATCGGGCCTTGGAATAGGGGTCATAAGAGAAGGAAAGTACTCAGCAGGGCTGAAATACAGCCTGCTGCTGGCAATAATGGGAGTTATAGTCTACCAGGGCGCCTCAGGCGTCAGCCTCGCCTGAGTCCTCTTCTCCACCTTTCTGTATATCTACGATCTCGACCTCGAAGATCAGGGTCTTCCCGGCCAGTGGGTGGTTGAAGTCGAGGCTCACGCTCTCCCCCTCGATCTTGGCTATCCTGGCTATTCCCGAGTCTGTCATGACGTACATGCCCTCGACCGGCTCCAGACCGGCCTGGGTGAACTCCGAGATGGGGACGTCTATGACCAGCTCCGGGTTCGGCATGCCGTAGGCCTTCTCCGGGGGAACCGTCACGGTCTTCTTCTCGCCTATCTCCATCCCTAGGAGGGCCTCGTCGAGACCCGGGATTATCTCGCCGACACCGACGTTGACGCCGAGGGGGCCGTACTCGCGCTCCTCGACGAAGATGCCGTTCTCCCTGGCTATGTCCTCGTAACTCGTGTCAAAAACCTCACCGTTCTCAAACCTGCCCACGTAGTGGAAGGCCACAAAATCTCCAGCTTCAATCTTCATTTCCTTCAACTCCAAAACTGTCTTCAGTGGGGACTCGGCCGGTCACCTTATAACGCTTTTGGTTCCGAATTTTCAAAACGCTCGACAGGTATATAAGGAGGTTTGCACTATGTTCAACTGATGATGGATATGGGATACCTTTCTGAAATGCTCCGGGGGGAGTATGGAAACCTGGACGTGAGGGAAGTCTACTCCGCGAAGCTCGGCGAGACGGATGTGGAGATACTCGAGGTCTCAGCAGAGGGTGAAAAGTTCATAGCGATGTTCCAGAGCGTCCCCGTCAAGGAGGACCTCTACAAGTGGTCGATAATCATAACGAGCGCCCACAACACCCGCACGCTCAAGGGCATGGACAGTCTGGACGGCATAAAGCTCGCCCTCAAGTCGAGCATAGACGCCATGATGGCGGGAATGAAGGGGGAATGAGGTCACTCCTCCGGAAGGATGTAGTACACGTAGTGCGGCCTGTTGGTTATCTCGTCGATGAAGACCACGGTTCCGGTCTTGGGCGGCTTGAGGTAGTGAACCTCCCCCTTCCTGGTGGTCACGGCCGCAAAAGCATCGCCTTTTCTAACCCTGTTCCCGACGTTGGCTATTATCGTCTTCGTGTAGCCCTCAACGGGGAGGATCAACAGCTCGTCGCCTTTCTTCAGGTATATCCTCGTTCTCCCGTCGGGCAGGACGAGTATAACATCGGCGAGCATTCTGCCCTCCATCCTGTCGACGTAGAGGTAGAACCGGTCGTAGACCTCCTTGGCAAGGAACTTCGCCCTCTCGGGCTCTATAAATTCTGGGAGCGCCTCGTCCTTCTTCAGCCAGACCTCGACGTTCTCCTGAATGACCACGCAGTCCCTTGCGGCCTTCCCTTCGGCCACGCACTCCCCCGCATCCACCTCAACGTAAAGCCTCGGCATCCTCTCCATTCTCATCACCTAACGTTTACCTCGGGGTAAAAGCTTTTAAACCTGCCCTCCGTACCATCGGTGATAAACATGTCCATCAGGGTAAAATTCGCGGCACTCTACGGACTGCTGTTTGCACTGATGACGCTTTTGTTGAGCTACAGCGTTAAGACCGGTGAGGTTAAGAAGAGCTCCGCCGAGTTCTCGGGGTTTCTCGTAATAGCGGTTGTCATCCTCTCCGCAATCGTTCTCGCCCTGCTCTTCCTCAGCTGGCGCGATATACCCATCAAGAGGAAGCTCTACCCTGTGGACAAGGGGAAGTACATCATCTCCTGGGCGATTATGATAATCTCGGCGCTCATTGCGCTTTACAGGATAAAGCACTCCAGGGCTCAAGATATAGTGCCCCCCTCCAACAACACGACCAACGTTACCGTCAACGGTAGCGTTGTCCCGCCCTCCCCGGTTTACTACAACAACACCCTCACGAACTCGACCCCAGCTGGAGCCTCGCACACGGACTATCTGCTCTACGCCCTTCTGGTGGTTTTCATGGCCGGTCTCGCTTACTTTGCCGTCACCTACTACAGGGAGGCCCTCAAAAAGCGGGAGATGAAGAGGATGCGCGAGAGGGCTCTGAACTTCGACAGGAAGGTGGATGAGCTCGGCCTTGAGATGTTCTCCGACCCAAGGGAGGCTGTGGTGGGGATATACAAGAACGCCGTCCTCTGGCTCGAGGTTCTCGGCATACCCTACAGGGAGAGCTGGACCCACTGGGAGCACGCAAGTAACGTGAACGTCTCCCTCCTCAGGGAACCGTTTACCGGTCTCACGAGGCTCTTTGAGAAGGCGAAGTACGCCCCCGAGAAAGTCACCTGGGACGACGCGGAGAGGGCCCTCGGGCTCTACAGAAAGATGAGGGGTGTCCTGAATGAGGCTCCATAAGGCAGTCATCGTAGCCGGCACAGTCCTGCTCCTCGTTGCCACGGTGGCCGGCTCGTACTTCCTCAGGTGGCTCTCGGTCCTCTTCCTCGGCGTCTTCCTGGCGTTCTTCCTGTTCGGAATCGAGATACAGGTGGCGAGGCCGAGACTCAAGCGCGGGGTTAAGGTCGAGAGGAAGACCGACGTCGAGAGAACGGTCGGCCTGATACGAAAGGCTCGGAGCGGGAAAGTGGCCCGCTCCCTGGTGGAGGAGAAGATAGCGGAGATATACGCCACCCTCTCGGATGACTACAACTCCACCTACCACTCACTCCTCTCCGAGCCGAACGAGGCTTTGAAGGCCCTCCGCTCGGAGGGGGACTTTCTGGATAACCTTGAGAGGGCGCTCAAGATAGTGGAGGCTGATCTGAATGAAGGTTGAGGAGATACACGAGAAGGGAACAGCCGTCCTCAACGAGGTCGGTAAGGCGATAGTCGGGAAGGAGGAAGTTCTGAAGCTGATACTGACGACTATCTTGGCTGACGGCCATGTCCTTCTGGAGGATCTGCCGGGACTGGCCAAAACGCTGATGGCGAAGAGCTTCGCGAAGGCCCTGGGAGTGCAGTTCACGCGCGTCCAGTTCACGCCCGATTTGCTTCCCAGCGACATCCTCGGTGTTTCAGTTTTCAACCAGAAGACCCTGGAGTTCGAGTTCAGGAAGGGGCCGGTCTTCACCAACGTCCTCCTCGCGGACGAGATCAACCGCGCTCCACCAAAGACCCAGTCGGCTCTGCTCGAGGCGATGCAGGAGAGGCAGGTTACCGTCGAGGGAAACACCTACGTCCTTCCAAAGCCCTTCATCGTCATAGCCACCCAGAACCCGATAGAGCAGGAGGGGACGTATCCCCTCCCCGAGGCCCAGCTCGACCGCTTCCTTGTCAGGCTCCGCGTAGGCTACCCCACCAGGGGCGAGGAGATAGAGATACTCCGCAGGAGGATGGCGAGGAAGAAGGAGGAGGCGGACATTCAAACGATACTGAGCGCGGAGGAGGTCGTCAAAATGCAGAGGGCGGTCGAAGATGTTTACGTCAGCGACGCCATACTGGAGTACATAACCGACATAGTCACCGCCACGAGGGAGGACAAGAGGGAGGTAGAGATAGGCGCCTCCCCGAGGGGTTCCCTGGCTCTCCTCAAGCTCTCCCGGGCATACGCGGCACTCGAAGGCAGGGACTACGTTATTCCGGACGACGTCAAAGCGGTCGCGGTTCCCGCTTTAAGCCACAGGCTCATCCTGAAGAGGGAGCTCTGGTACACCAAGGTGAGCCAGGAGAGCATAATGGAGAAGCTCCTCGAGCGCGTTCCGGTTCCTAAATTCGAGTGAGGTGGAATGGTGCAGGCGGCTCCACTTCCCCAGGGGGGGATGCAGGCCCCGGGCCCGGAGGAGGCCCAGTCCGAGGGCAGGATGATTCCCACGGAGAAGACGGAGGAGTTACTCCTGGCCATGTGGCTCTTGGTCCTCATAGCCTTCCTTCTGCTCCGCTGGGAGATGGTTTACCTCCTCCTTCCGGCACTCTGGCTGGTGTTCGTGGCGGTCTTTTTCTTCAAGCCAAGGCTCGACATCGAGCTGGAGAGGGTAATCCCCCACAACCGCTTCCTCGAGGGGAGCGAACTCGAGGTCGTTCTCAGGATAAAGTCCAACGAGAGGATACCGAGCCTCAAGATAAGGGAAGACCTGCCCGAGGGGCTGGAGCTCATCGAGGGTGAGAAGGAGTGGGTCGTCTCGCTGTCCAGGGGGGAAACGAGGGAGTTCCGCTACAAGGTGCGCGTGAAGCGCGGCATCCACGAGTTCAACTGGGTCGAGCTGAGCTACCGCGACCCCTTCGGCTTCTTCCACTTCACGAAGAAGTTCGACCTCTACACCGAGGTCATCGGCGTCCCGATAATCACCGACGTCCCCACACCCTACTCCACGAAGGGAACCAAGATAACAGTCGGTGCCCTGCCATCGCCGAGGGTCGGCGAAGGGGTGGAGTTCCACGCCATAAGGGAGTACCAGCCGGGGGACCCGCTCAAGATAATCAACTGGAAGGCCACCGCGAGAACGGGAAGGATAATGGCCAACGAGTACGAGAGTGAGAGGAAGGTCGATGTTGTTTTCATCGTCGACGCCTCCTACACCGGCGAGCTGGTCTTTGACGACCTCGTTAGGGCGGCGGCCTCGCTGATGCTCAACGCCCTCAACAGCGGAACCAGCTTCGGCCTTCTCCTGGCTGAAGACGTTCCCCTCTGGGTGAGGCCGGACTACGGCAAGAGGCACTTCTTCAAGTGCATCGACTTTCTGAGCACGGCCAGGCCCGACAAGAACAACATGATAGCCTACCAGGTCGAGCACCTCATACGCTCCCACTTCCCGCCGAGGGCCCAGCTGGTCTACTTCTCGCCCCTCCTGACCGAGGAGAGCAGGGAAGCGCTCAGGATAATGGCCTCCTTCGGCTACAACGTGGCCGTTATCAGTCCGGACCCCTACACCGCCGTCGAGCCGAAGAGCCGCGAGGAGGAGCTGGCCCTCAAGCTCCTCTCCCTCCAGAGGAAGGCGGTCCTCAAGAAAATGGCTGCCTACGGGGTCATAATCGACTGGGACGTCAGGAAGCCGCTGAAGGCAGCGATAGCGGAGGTGGTTGGATTATGAAGATAAAGCGCCGCCCCTACTCGCTCATTCCTTTGGTCCTGCTCTTCGTCCTTCTCTGGAGGCTGGACCCGAGGACGCTCCTGCTCCTTCCCCTCGGCCTCATGGCGATCCAGTGGTACTTCATAGGGACGCTCTTCCTCGTCTCCGTCGGGGCGTACCTCATCTATACAAAAACCGGCGGCCTCTACGGGCTGGCCGTCATGAGCCTGGCGGTTATGGCCATAGAGCTCGGATACCTCGACAGGGAGCGGTCTCCCCTGGAGCACTACGCCATCCTGATAGCGGTAACACTGCTGGCCTTTCCAACGTACCTGGCGATGGTCTCCCTCTCGCCGGTCCTGCCCAGGCTCGAGGTGACCGCTATAGCCGCGCTCCTCCTGATAGTCCTCTACCTGTTCGCGAGGCTGGCGACGGATTAGATGCTCCAGCTCCCCTCTTTTTTCAGCACTTCCCTGGCCCTCTCGAGGCCGAGCCTCACGCACTCCTCCAGGGACTTGCCCCGGGAATACCCCGCCAGAAAACCCCCTGCGAAGGCATCTCCAGCTCCGGTTGGGTCGACTATCTCTTCCTCTCTTATTGGAAGCGCCGGGAACTCCCTGAACTCGCCGTCGTAGAGCAGAACGCCCCTCTCACCGCGTGTTATCACCACGAGCTCCGCCCCCCATTCGTGGAGAACCTCCGCCGCCTCCCTGGCGGTTCCGGCCTTCGTTATGACGAGGGCCTCCCTCTCGTTGGGAAAGAGCACCTCAACGCGCGATACTATCTCCCTCATGAGGCCGGTCTTGGTTTTATAGTCCTCCATGTAGGTGGGGTTGAAGTCGAGGCTTATCCTCTTCCCCTGGAGCCTTCTGAGGGCTTTAAGCTGCTCCTCAGGCGGGATTGGGGCTATATGGAAGATCTCTGAGTTCAGGTACTCCTCGGGAATCGGGGTCTCGCCCATCCTCCGGGCGACGCCCATGTCAACCGGCGCGTCCACACTCCCGTCCTCGTGGTAGACCATGTAGATGTGTATCGTCTTCCCGGGGAGGATTTGAACGCCCCTCACGTCGAGGATGGAGGCCAGCTTTTCGAGCCACTCCCTCGGGAAGTCCTCTCCGACTTTTGTGACGAGGCCGACTTTAGCGCCGGCCAGAGCCGCCGAAGTGGCCACCGCGGCAGCCGCCCCACCGGGCAGGATCACCTCAGGCTTTCCAGGTATGCGTATGTGATCGATTGACACGTGACCGAGCACGACGAGATCAAACCCCATCCCCATCACCGCTGTCGTTTTGGTGGAGTAGGTTCCACCCTTTAAGCGGTTTCCGGTCGTAGTAATCGGTTTCTACCCGCACGTTTAGATGGACGTCGAAAAGATTAAAAGAACTGCCCCCGAAAATTCTTCAAAGTGATACGGGGTGATTGCCATGGAGAGCGTCTTCCGGAACGAAACCATAAAGCAGATCCTCGAGAGGTACAGGCGCATCTGGGCCCTCGGCCACGCTCAGAGCGTCCTCGGATGGGACATGGAGGTCAACATGCCGAGGGAGGGCATCCTCGAGAGGAGCGTTGCCAAGGGCGAGCTTTCCGTCCTCAGCCAGGAGTTTCTGCTCAAGCCCGACTTTGTGGAGCTCGTCGAGAAGGCGAAAGGTTTAGAGAACCTCAACGAGTACGAGCGCGGTGTCGTCCGCGTTCTGGACAGGAACATACGGATAAGTCGCTCGTTCCCGCCCGAGTTCCTCCGCGAGATGAGCGAGGTCACGAGTCAAGCTACAAAGGCCTGGGAGGAGGCGAAGAGAACCGACGACTACTCCAAGTTCGAGCCCTGGCTCGACAGGATTATAGACCTCGCCAAGCGCGCCGCGGAGTACCTCGGCTACGAGGACGAGCCCTACGACGCCCTGCTCGACCTCTTCGAGGAGGGAACCACCACCAAGGACGTCGAGCGCATGTTCGACAGGCTCGAGAAGGAACTCAAGCCCCTCCTTGAGAGGATAATGGAGGAGGGCAGGGTTCCACAGAGCCACCCGCTCGAGAAGGAGCGCTATGAGAAGGAGCAGATGGAGAGGGTCAACCTCTGGATTCTTCAGAAGTTCGGCTTCCCGCTCGGCGTCCGCTCCCGCCTGGACGTCTCGGCTCACCCGTTCACGACGGAGTTCGGAATCCGCGATGTTAGAATAACCACCCGCTACGAGGGCTACGACTTCAGGAGGACGATTCTGAGCACCGTCCACGAGTTCGGTCATGCACTCTACGAGCTCCAGCAGGACGAGAGGTTCATGTTCAGCCCGATAGTCGGTGGCGTCAGCCTTGGAATCCACGAGAGCCAGAGCCGCTTCTGGGAGAATATCATCGGCCGCTCGAGGGAGTTCGCTGGACTCATCTACCCGGTCCTGAAGGAGAACCTGCCCTTCATGGCGAACTACACTCCTGAAGATGTGTACCTCTACTTCAACATCGTTCGCCCGGACTTCATCAGGACGGAGTCTGACGTGGTCACCTACAACTTCCACATACTCCTCCGCTTCAAGCTCGAGAGGATGATGCTCAACGAGGGCGTTAAGGCCAAGGACCTGCCCGAGCTCTGGAACGAGGAAATGGAGAACCTCCTCGGCATAAGGCCGAAGACCTACGCGGAGGGCATCCTCCAGGACATCCACTGGGCCCACGGTACGGTCGGCTACTTCCCGACCTACAGCATAGGAACGCTCCTCTCGGCGCAGATATACTACCACATGAAGCGCGACATCCCGGACTTCGAGGAGAAGGTGGCCAACGCGGAGTTCGAGCCGATAAAGGCCTGGCTCCGCGAGAGAATCCACAGGCACGGAAGCATTTACCCGCCGAAGGAACTCCTGAAGAAGGCCATCGGCGAGGAGCTGAACCCGGACTACTTCATAAGATGGGTGAAGGAGAGGTATCTGTGATTTCACATCTTTCCTAATTCTTATTCTGTCCTCGTGGACCCTCACGATCTTCCCTTGAAAGTCTATTTCCTTTGAAAGAACGGTCTTGAGGTTTTTGTAGATGTACTCGCCGTTTTTGGGTGGGAACCTCAGGAGTATCAGGCCTGGGAGCTCAAGGCCCTCAACGAAAAGTATGGTTCAGTATGGTTCCAAAGTCTTTGTCGAACGTTATTAGAATTCGTTCCTCCCGGTTTGCCAGCTCTGCCACTTCTGAATCGGTGATTCCTCTCTGAACGTCGTATACGGATATTATGTCTATCCCATCATCCCGGAGCCTTTTAACGACCCCGTAGGGAACGTTTTCATCAGCCAGAAACTTCAACATACTGCTCCTCCTTCAGGATCATGCTCGCATACTTGATCGCGGCGAGTATGTCCTCCCTCGTTAGCTGGGGATAATTTTCCAGGATGTCTTCGAAGCTCCAGCCGTTGGCCAAGAGCTCCAGTATGAAGTAAACTGGTATCCTTGTGCCTTTAATGACGGGTTTTCCCCCATCTTTTTTGGGTTAATCTCGATTCTCTCCATGCTCATCACATACTACTCCGTTAATACTCTTAAAGAGATTTTCGGGACAAGGGATAATACTTAAATATGATGCATGCACACAATGTATTGGTGAGAGTATGGTTAAGACGATAACGATTTCGGACGATGTTTACAATGAACTCGTCCGGATTAAGGGCAAGAAATCTTTCAGTGAACTGTTTCGGGAGCTCTTAAGGGAGAGAAAGGGAAACGTCGACGCTCTGCGCCACCTGCGCGGTATATTGAGTGAGGAAGAATACCGGGAAACAAAGAGGAAGCTCAAAGAGATCGAGGAGGAGTTTGAGAAATGGGGGCAGTCCTTGACACAAATGTGATAATCGAAATCGCAAGGGATAACGAGGAAGTCTTTGAAAAAGTCACGGCTTTGGACAACACCTTCTACATAACCTCGATATCCAAGTTCGAGATTCTCCTCGGAATGCCCAAGAAAGACGAGCTCATATGGCTTGAAACGCTCATCGAGCTTCCCTTTGATGGGAAATGCGCGGAGATGGCGGCATATCTCCACAAGAAACTGGGAGAAAAGGGGAAGCCAATGTCTGTTAGGGATCTGTTCATAGCGTCAATTGCGATTGTTAATGGCCTGCCGATAATAACCTTGGACAGTGACTTTGAGGTTTTGAAGGAATTGGGCTTTGAGGTTTACGTCATTTAGGCTCTCCAACCCACGCCACCGGCTCGACCTCTATCGCCGCCACCCCGTACTTCCTCTCCTTCTCCTCGGAGTAGAAGCGGCGGTACACCCTAACACCATCCTCGATGCTCTCCACTCCGGGGAGGACGTTCTCAAGGCCCTCCTTCTCCAGCATCTCCCTGAAAGAGGAGTAAACCCTCACGTCCTTCACGACGCACACCAGCTTGTTCTCGAAGATTATCTCGTCCCCCGGCTTTATCCCCTGCCTCTTCTCGTCGTAAAGCCTGCCTTCAATCCTCTTCCTTCCCTCGGCTATCGCCTTCAGGTACTCCTCCTGAAGACCCATCCTCCACGTTGCCATACCATCACCCCTGGACCTCAGACGAGGTAGCGGACTATCGATGGGCTTATCCTTATGAGCTTTGCGAGGAGTTTCGGCCTCCTTAGTATGGCCTTCGCGGTCTTCACGTGGTCGTCGAAGTCCGCCTGCTCCTCTATGACTGCCCTGGCCTCGTCGCTTCCGAGAACCTCGAAGACCTTCTCGATGTCCTCCTGACCCATCCCCCTGAACACCTTCCTGAAGCGGAGGCCGAAGCTTATCTGGTTCTTCACGTCCTTGCAGAGCTTTTCGTACTGCTCTGGCCTTCCGGAGAGGAGCGCCTCTCTCAGGGAATGGGCGCAGAGCATCCCGAAGACTATTCCCCCGGCGGTGGTGGGCTTTATCTGCAGCGCCGCGTCGCCTATGAGCGCCACGTTGCCCCGCACCCAGGGCTTCCTCCAGCCGAAGCCAACCGAGCCGGCCTTGAACTCGACTGTGGAGGTTGGTTTGAGCATCCTCACCCTGAGGAAGCGGTTGAGGGCCTCGATGCTCCCGAGGGTTCCGACCCTCGCCAGCCCCTCGTTCACCGGAGCCACCCACATGAAGAAATCCTCGTTCATGTCCTTGTTCACCCAGACCTCAACGAAGTCCTTTCTGAACTCCCCAACGACCTCCACCTCATAGCCGCTCAGGAACTCCGCGTTCGTCTTCGCGCCTATCGCCTTGGCGACCGTGCTCGAAACGCCGTCCGCCCCAACGTAGAAGTCCGCCTCCACCTCAAGCCTCTCCCCGAGGTGCTGAAGAACCGCCTTCCCGTTCTTGAACCCCTGGAAGGCCGTCGCCATGTAGTAGTCAACTCCCCTTCTCACCGCCCTCTCCGCGAGGGCCTTCTCGAGGGCTTTCCTGCCCACCAGATATGCCTGGGGCGTTTTTCTCTCTATCTCGAAGCTCTGAATCCGCGAGTAGAAGGTCGCACCGCGAAGCCTGTTGAGAACGGCCTCCTCGGGGAGCCCGAGCCTCTCGTAGTTCGCCGCCCCGATTATCCCGGTGCAGGCCTTACCCCCGAAGGAGCCCTTCCTCTCCACGACGGCCACGCTGAAGTCCCTCGCGAGCAGGTTGGCGAGGTAGTTGCCGACGGGTCCGCCCCCGATGATAAGAACGTCGTACTTCATCCTCACCCCTCATCCGGAGTAGCTTTTAAACCCTAAAAACCTAACCTTTTTCGGTGGTCGGAATGAAGGTTCTTGTTACCGGCTTCGAGCCCTTCGGCGGCGAGGAGATGAACCCCTCCTGGGAGGCCGTTAGGGCGCTCCCCGATGAGATAGACGGTGCTGTGCTGGTGAAACGCCAGCTTCCGGTGACCTTCAGGGGCGTTAAAGAAATCCTGCCAAAGCTCGTCGTGAAAGAGAGGCCCGACGTGGTGGTTTTGACCGGCCAGGCCGGCGGAAGGCCGAACATCACCGTCGAGCGCGTCGCGATAAACGTAATGGACAGCAGAATGGCCGACAACGAGGGCTTTGCCCCGGAAGACGAGCCGGTCTTCGAGGGCGCTCCGGTGGCCTACTTCTCGACGCTGCCGATAAAGGCCATCGTGAGGGCCATGAGGGATGAGGGAATACCCGCCTCGGTCTCCAACACGGCGGGAACCTACGTCTGCAATACAGCCATGTTCACGGCGCTTCACACCATAGCCGTCGCCGGAATGGAAACGAGGGCGGGCTTCATACACGTGCCCTTCAGCCACGAGCAGGCCCTTGACAAACCGAGGCCGTCGATGGCTCTGGAGACCATAAAGCGGGCCATTGAGGTCGCGATTAGAACCTCAATAGGGGCCTGAAACCTTTTTAAATCCCTTTTCCTACCCCCTACAAACCCACGAGGGTGAGGCCTATTCTAATCCTCGGAGTTGACATAATAAGCGAGAACCCGAAGAAGTTTGCCGTCGTGAGCTGGTTCAACGGAAAACTGGAGAGAAAGGGTGAGTTCACCCTCTATCGCCTAATCCGCTTTATTCAAAGTAAGAGACCCGACATCGTCGCCATCGACAGCGTTACCGAGCTCGGCGATGACCTCAGGAAGTTCCTCCGCTCGCTCCCACCGGAGACCAAGCTCGTCCAGGTCACCGGGCGGCCAGGCGAGCAGAGAAGTTTGCAGAGCCTGGCTAAGGAGCACGGGATAAGAACTGCTGACCGCTTCGACCCTTACGAAGAGGCCAAACTCTGTGCCCTTCTCGCGAGCAAGGGGGTCGGCTACGAGGTGCTCGCCTTCGAGGACGAAGTGGTGGTGAAGGTAACCCGCGGGAGGAGCCACGGGAAGGGCGGCTGGAGCCAGGACCGCTATAGGAAAAGGGTGCACAACCTCGTCAGGGATAAGGTGAGGGAGATAGAGGACAGGCTGAGGAGGGCCGATATACCCTTCGACCTCGAGACCGAGGAGAGGGACTACGGGCTGGCGAGGGGGGAGTTCCGGGTTTACGCTTCCAGGGAAGAGCTGGCCGGGCTGATAAAGCCAATGCGCGGTGGCGATGTGGAGGTCAGGATCCAGCCGGTCGAGAGGGCCGAGCTCGGCTTTGCGCCGCTCAGGGGCGAGGAGGCAATCAGGGAGAGGAAGAGCATCATAGTCGGAATTGACCCCGGGATAACCGTTGGCATAGCGGCCATAGACCTGAACGGGCGCATCGTTGCCCTCCACAGCCAGAGGAACATGCCGGTCGGTGAGGTCTTCCGCTTTGTGAGTGAGATTGGACATCCCGTTATCGTGGCAACCGATGTTTCTCCTGCACCGGGCTTCGTCGAGAAGATAGCACGCTCCTTCAAAGCGAATCTCTTCGTCCCGAGGGAGAGTTTGAGGATAGAGGAGAAGAACGAGCTCCTGCGGAATTTGGGGATTACTGTCGAGGACGACCACCAGCGCGACGCTTTAGCGGCTGCCTACAAGGCCTACCTCCGCCTCAAGCCAAAGCTGGAGCACATCGACGCCAAGCTCAGGGAGGTGGGGATGGTTAAGAAGTCCGAGGAGGTCAAGGCCCTCGTCATACAGGGCTACAACCTCGGTGAGGCGATGCAGAGGGTGTCTCTCAGGGAGAGGCGGAAGGAGGAAAAGCCCGAGGAACCCGCGAGGGAGGGCGTGGACGTCACCCCCTACATCAGGCGCATAAGGGAGCTTGAAAGGCGGGTTGAGATGCTGGAGAGCGAGAACCGCGAGCTCAGGGGGATAATCAAGGAGCAGAGGAAGACGATAGGCAGGCTCGAGAGGAAGCTGGTGGACTACGACGAGGAAGTGCGGAGAAAGCTCCTCCGTGAGAGGGAACTTGAGGCCAAGGTGAAGCGCATAGAGCTCCTTGAGAAACAGCTGAGGGAGGCTAAGGCTGTCATCGAGAGGCTGAGCAGGGACCTCGTGAAGGTCAAGCGCATGAACGTGGTCGAGATGCGCGGTTCGGCGGTTCCACTGAAGGTCATGGAGGTTCTGAGCTGGCGCGAGCTCGAGAGGATGGAGCGCGAGATAGGCCTCAGGAGGGGGGATGTCCTCTTCGTCGTGAACCCGGCCGGTGCAGGGAGGGCCATAGCCGAGGAGCTCGTCGAAAAGGGCATCAGGGCACTGATAACGGAGAAACCAGTTCCGGAGCCTGTGGCGGAGGTGCTCCGCGAGGCCCATGTTCCGTTCTTCCTTTCCGAGGAGCTGGACGTCAAGCGCGTTGACGAGTTCGCCGTCGTTGAGCGCGAGACCCTCGAGAGGGCCATCGGCGAGCTTCTGGAGAAGTGGAGAAAGGAGGACGAGGAGAGGGAAGCGGAGAGGCTGCTCCACCTCGTCGAAGAATACCGCCTCGAGAGGAAGAAGGAGCTCATGAGAAAGGCCGAGGAAGAGAGGCGGAAGGTTTAAATGAACTTTCTCGTTCTTCCTGTGATGAGATACAATAGGGAGCTCTCAATAATAGTCGCATCCACTGGATTGATATTCTTGGGCTTCATCACGGCCGTTCACAATCACCGCTCAGATCACATAGTCAGGACTTCTTGGGCCATGGGTCTTTTGATAGCACTCCTCCTGCTCCATTTCAAGGCCCCAAGACCAGAAGGCCTCTGGGGAGTGTTTCTGTCTCCTTTCTTTGACATAAAAACGGTCACCATTCTTGCGATCTTTCTGGGAGTTCATGTGAGCCTTGTGAACGTTCCCTTCACGAGCTATGACTTCTTCCACAGGGACTGGACCAACGCGGACATGATAAGTCACTTTTTGGGTGGAATGATAGTCTGGCTGATGATAACCGAGGTTTTGAAAGGTCTCTCGGATGAGGGGTTTATTCCACGGGAAAAAGTCATCCTTTACTCCTTCATTGCCTTCTATGCCATAGCGGTTGGCTGGGAGATAGCCGAGAAGCTCAGCGAAACGGAGATAAGCTTCATCCACGAAACCCTCGCCAACAAGTTCCGTGACATCATCATGGACACTCTCGGTGCTCTCACCGGAGTTTGGATGGTCCGGAAGAAAAATTACCCCTACTCGCTTGAGGACTGAATTCCATCGAGGACCTTTCTTAGGCTTTTTAAGTACTCTGCAGTCTCTTTAACTCCCTTCTCCGTTATTCTAACGGCCGTTCGAGGTCTGTCTGCGATAACCTTGTAAATCTCAATGTAGCCTGCCTTTTCGAGGGCCTTAAGGTGCGAGTCAAGATTACCTGGCGTTACCTCCAGAACCTCCAGGAGGTCCCGGAAGAGTACCCTCCCCCTGGGGAGCAGGTAGAGCATCACCCCTAACCTAACCGGGTTTCCGAGTGTGTGGTTCCTGCTCAGCTCTCTGAGGGCCTCCATGGTATCACCGCTCTATTGCCTTGAAGGCCGAGTGGAGGTACCAGAGTATCGTGAGGGTAAAGCTCAGGGCAACGGTGAAGCCGGCCCAAACCATGGCACCCGTTTCCATGTTCCACGCGATTGGTATTCCCATCGCGGGTATCAAAAACGAGGGGATTATTTCCCGCTCTACCCCACTGTATCTGGCAAAGACCAGCCACATACCGAAGATCGAGAGCGTTATGAAGCTCAAGAAGCCCACTGCAAGGGCGGCGCCTTCACTTACACCCACCCCCATCCTTGGGATTATCCCCCATCCGAGGATTATTCCCGTTATCCAGGATGCCATGATAAGGATTCCACTGATTTTTGACCCCTCAATTTCCCTGTCAACTGCTTTGCCGAGCCTCTTGAGCCTCTCCCAAACCCTTCCCGTGAAACTCGTTGCGACTATAAACGCGGCCGGCCAGTATATCAGGTTGAACTGCCAGGGAATATCAAAGATGCCCAGCATGACGTAGTACAGGAGCATTATGGCCAGCCACACCGCGAAGTTCATCGCCCCGTACATCTTCCCCGCCGCTATCAGCTTGCCTTCCACCCTTTCCAAAACGTTCTTCAACTCCCTAACTTCTTCCACATCCCTCACCAATTGTGAGTAGGCGTTTTTCTATTTATAACGTGGACTTTTTCTGAATTTCAGAACGCTGATGTTCCAATTTTATTTGGTCAACTCTCCGCTGAGCACCTTGGAGGAGTTAATGTTAAATAACCCTACCACCTAGTTCCAGGAGAGGTGGGAGTTGTGGGAGTCCTTAGCACGGGTATTCCCATGCTCGACGAGGCCCTTGGAGGAGGATTCCTTGAGGACAGCAACCTCCTGATAATTTACACGACGTACTCGCGGGGGTGGGCGCTCGGTTTTGAGATAGTGCGGCGCAGGATAGGTATGGGAGACTTTGGAGTTATTCTGGACTCCGTTCTTCCAATTACACCCCTTCGTATGGAGCTAGGCGCCATCAACTTCGATATCGACGAGCTCGGAAGAAAGGGTGACCTCGTCGTCATGGACATGTTTTCCTCCTTCTACAGCCTCAGGTATCCCGAGGATTATATTTACACGGATCCGACCATAGAGAAGAACACGTTCCTTCCCAAGTACAACGGGCTCTATCGGCGCATACTCACGGAGCGGATCGGCGATAGAAGGCCAGTAGGAATAGACGTTACAGTTGATGGAATGGCCTTCCTCCTCGGTGAGAAGAACTTCATCCACGTCTTTCAGAGGCTCATAGCCCTCAAGGAGCGCGCCAGGATTTCAGAAAAGAGGAAGAGGCCCCTCAACATATTCCTCCTCAACCGGAGCCGCGCTTCCGATGAGCTCGTTTCCTGGATGGCCCTCTACAGCCAGTACGTCATAGAGTTCCAGCCGACAGAGAACCCGGGCGTTGAAAAGATGTTCGTTAGGAGCTCACCGCTCCCCGATTTCGAGCCGAGTGTTGAGGGTTATACTTTCAGGTTGGTAAGGGGAAGGGTTGAGATAGAGAAGCCAGAAAAGTCTGGTTAGTTCCCGTTTTTCTCTTTAAAATTTAAGAGAATCAGTCCCGCCAAATTCGCCGAGGAGTGAAGCACGATTGCCGGGATTAGCCCGGCTAGCGCGAAGAAGTAGCCCGCCAGAGAGCCGAGAACGAAGGCCCCTCCAACAGCCCCAATCTTCCGTTTTTTGCTCCCTTCGTAGGCCATCCAGTGGGGCAGGGCGAAGAGCAGGGCCGAAAAGAGTATTGAGCTCCAAAAATGGCCGTAGCCCAAAAGATAACCCTCGATGAGTCCCCTGTTTAGGAGCTCCTCGCTTACCGGCGCGAGTATTAGGAGAAGTATGAATCTCCCGATGCCCTCCGGCAGAAACTCCGGGACATCGGCATCCTTCTGGAGCAGGTTAAGAACAAGAGAAACCCCAAAGCCGAGGAGGAAAGCCTGGAAAACGAAACTCCAGCCCCGAAAGAGGCCAAACCTCTGGGGCCCGCCCATGAACAATATCGATACCATGGAAAGAACGAGCATTGAGGTCTGCATAACGGAACCGGCCCTCTGCGGGTTTCTTTTCGCTGTGAGGGAGGCAATCAATGATGAGGGCACGAAAACCGCGAGCCAGAGAAGGAGCGCAAGGAAAAATTCAATCATCCTTAACCGCCTCCCTCAGGATTTCTACTGCCGTCTTGATAATCAAGGAGGAACCTCCATAGGGGTATTATTTCGATTCCGTCCGTTTCCTTCTCGACGTCCCACGTTATCAGCTTGGCGTTTTTCCATCCAAACGTTCTCTTTGCCTTTTTCAAAG
>JAMOTW010000192.1 GCA_027062125.1 Thermococcus sp. | reverse complement strand
AGTTGAGATGGACGAAGAGCAAGAACACCTTCAACGTGGGCGTTTCCCTCGGCATCGGAGGGGGCTACACCTCACCCACCTCAAGCCTCGACCTGAAGATGGAGGGCAGCTACGGCTACGAGAGGGTGAGCACCCACGAGGTGACCGTTTCCAACGAGACCAGCGTCAAGGTTGTCTACGAGGGAGGCATAAGCGACCCGAGCATGTGGTACAATGCAACCGGTGTTATCTACCTCGACAGCGAGGACGGACACCTGGTTCTCGACTTCCTCGTGCCGAGCAAGGGGGAGCACTACGAGGCGAGGAGCGGAAGCCCGATACTGATAAACTTCGGCTTCTTCACGATAGACTACTACGCCCTGCTGCTCATGAACAAGCCCCCAGAGTGCTCGATTTCAGCTTCTCCAAGCTCCGGGAAGCTTCCGCTCGAAGTTGACTTCGCCCTGAACCTAAACGACCCTGAAAACGGCTCCATGAGGTGGGAGATTGACTTCGGGGACGGCTCCAGGGCCGAGGGCAACGGCACGGAGGTTGGACACGTTTACCGCGAGGAAGGGAAATACAAGGTCACCCTGACGGTCTACGACCCCTGGAACGCCAACGCCACCTGCAAGGCATCGATAAACGTCAAACCGAACGAAAAACCAACGGCGCTCTTCAGCTACTCGCCCGCCGAGATCAAGGCCGGAGACGAGGTGCGCTTCACAGACAGCTCTACGGACCCGGACGGAAGCGTTGCCAAGTGGAGCTGGAACTTCGGCGACGGAAGCACTTCAACCGAAAGGAACCCGAGGCACACGTACACGAACCCCGGCTCCTACACCGTAATGCTAACAGTCGAAGACGAGAGCGGACTGAAGGGAACGTACTACAAGGAGATAAGGGTAGAACCACAGAACTATCCGCCGACGGCTGACTTTACGTTCCTGCCAAAGGAGCCAAAGGCCGGGGAGGAGATAAGCTTCGCGGACAAGTCCTACGACAGGGATGGAGACATAGTTGGCTGGAGCTGGGACTTCGGAGACGGGCGCACATCCAGCGAGGCGGAACCTGTTCACACCTACTCAAGCGCCGGCAACTACACGGTGGTCCTAACGGTGCGGGACGACGGTGGAGAAGAGGACGTCAGGAGAATCACCATCACGGTTGGAGCCGCGGAGAGCCCCTCTCCAACCGAGACGACATCAACCGAAGCCCCAACTACCACCACACCATCTGAGACGACGTCGAGCACGCCGAGTGGGGAGACCAGTTTTTCGAGTCCAAGTTCCTCCAGTGCCCAGCCATCCCCGACCGAGTCAGGGAGCACATGCGGACCGGGAATAGTCGTCATCCTAGCGGCACTCGTTGCCCTTCGGAGGAGACGCTGACTCCTCCATTTAATTTTGACCAAAGCGTTAAATACTCCCGGACGGCTAATTATTCTGAGGTGTTCTGAGATGGAGGAGATTCTGAAGGCAATCGAGGAAAAGGATTGCAAAAAGGTTGCAACCCTTCTGTACCACAGGGTTGACGAGCTGGGTGACGAGGAGCTTAAGGAGGCCCTCGAAAAGGCCGAGAAGCTCGCCCTGGAGTGTAGAGACTTCGAACTTTACAAGCTCACCGTTTACTACTTCAGCGAGCTCCTGGGGATTGACAAGCTGAGCGAGTTTGAGAAGCTGGTCGAAGAGGAGGACACCTTTGAGGTGAAGTTCGAGCTGGCGGACCTGTACTACCTCCTCGGGGAGCTGGAGAAAAGCCTCGAGCTCTATCGGGCCCTCCTCGAGGAAGAGACCGAGAAGGGCAACAAGGGGAACATAGCGAAAATCTACTACGCCATGGCGCTCATCCACGAGGAACTTCAGGAGTACGAGAAGGCCATCGAACTCATGGAGAAGGCCGAGGAGATACACCGCGAACTCGGAAACGAGGACGAGGTTCTGAGGGTAGCCATCCACAAGGCCTACGTGCTCTTTGAGTCAGGGGAGACCTACGAGGCAAAGGCCATGCTCGCTGGCCTTCTCCCGAAGGTTCTGAACAAGAAAGACCTCCTCGTGGAGATACACCTGAGCTTCGAGGAGATATTCGAGGAGGACGAGAACTACGAGGCGGCTTTGCAGGAGTGTCTCTACGCCCTCATCCATGCAAAGGGAAGCGACTACGAGGAGGTGGCCTTCGGCTCGCTGATGGACGTCCTCTGGCAGCTGATGCTCGAAGACGATTTCGAGACGGTTTACCTCCACATGGACATGTTCGCAAAGGCCCTTCCGGAGCTGGCGGACTTCTTCGAGGCCGTAAAAGCGATAGCCCTATACAAGGACGGCAAGATTGAGGCGGAGGAAGCAGGAAAGGCTATAGAAAGCGTCAAGGACCCGCGCCTGCTCGACCTCCTGGAGCTGCTCGGTGAGGCAGAGCTCTAAAAAAGCGTCGCCGGGAAGTATTTCCCTCACGTTTTATTTCATTTTGAAAAACATGAACACAAAAACACAAAAAGAGAGAAAGCCACGACCCCGTTTCCACCCGCTATATCAGGCCGTATTTTTCAAAATCCCTGGTGAGCTCCTCCACGGCCCTCTTGATGTCCTCCTCAGTTCTGGCCCCAGAAACCACCACTCTCCCGCTGTTGAAAATGAGAATTGTCATCCTGGAGTTTTTGACCCTGTAGACCACACCGGGGAAGATTTCGGGCTCGTACTCGACGTTCGGGAGTGTTAGCGCAACTATGTCGAGGTCGAGCGTCCCAAAGCCCAGGTCGCCTGCGGCCACGATGTTCTGAACCTGTATCTCGGGCTCTCCTTTAAATTTCATGCCCATAGCTTCAAGCGTTCGTTTGAGCTTCTCAGTGGCTTTCCTAATCGTTTCGACGCTCTTTGCCCCCGTGCAGACGAGCTTTCCGGAGTAAAATATCAAAAACGTCACCCCAAAGGACTCCATCTTGTAAACAGCTCCCGGGAATACAGAAGGGTTATAATGCACGGAGTCCAGTTTACTTGCCACCTTCTCAACGTCTATCCCACCGTGTAGGTCGATGGAAGCCACTACATTTTCAACCTTAAGGGACATTTTCTCACCACATTGAAGTTCGCAATGGAACCTTAACTTTAACGGAAGCTCCCTTGAAGTGCTCTTCTTTTTTCTTTCGACAATCATCGGAGCTAAATGGCATTGATTTTTCGCGTTCATAACAGCTTGGCGTGCTTCACGCGCAGGAACCGCGAATTTAATCATTCTTCCCGGTGCAGATAATGTTCTTGCCCCTACACCTGTCCACTTCAAGCTGGACGGTTATATGGGTTATTCCAAACTTTCTCAGCCTCTTTTCGGCCTCGTCGATAATCTTCTGCGCCTCGCTCAGGGGCATGTCCTCAACATCAAGGTGGCACTCGAAGTGAACCTCATCCTCCCCAACGCGCCAGGCGT
>JAMOTW010000191.1 GCA_027062125.1 Thermococcus sp. | reverse complement strand
TCCCGAGTACAGGAAGTACGGCATAGCGAAGGTTAGCGTGCCCTTCATCAAGACCTATCCAAAGCCGACGAGGATTGATTCATTCTCCGGCCCGGAGATTGCCTTCAGAAAGGCCGAGTTCAAGGGCAAGACCGTCGTCAAGGACAGGTTCCTGCCCTGGCACCACGGCTTCAGCCACTCCCTCACGATGGGCATTATAATAGGCCTCGTCGTCTTCGCCTTCTTCAAGCTGATAGGCTACGAGCACGCCACGGAGCTTGCACTCGCTTCAATGATAGGTCAGTGGCTCCACGTCTTCGAGGACCAGCTCGGATTCATGGGCAGCAACCTGCTCCCGCCGATAACCAAGGACGTCGTTCCGGGCTTCAAGCTCGGAGAAAGCGGCAGCGGGCTCACCAACTTCTCAACGGCATGGCTGATGATAGCCTTCATGATATGGAACTTCAACCGCTTCACCGAACCGAGGCCGATACCGATCAGCGACGCAAAGCTGCTCCTCTACCTAATATGGCCGTCGATAATAGGCTTTGGAATAGCGATAGTCAGGAGCTTCAGGCTCAGAAAGGAAATCTCGGAGCTCATGGACTACTACACAAACTTAGAGGCCTTCGAGGAAATGGAGGAGGTCGGAGGGATTTAATCCTTCCCTCTTCCCTTTTCGGGTTTTCTCCCCACAACGCCAAGCGCTTCCTCGACGCGCTTAACCCCGACGAAGCCCGCTTTTCTTAACCGCTCCATGACCCCCTTCTGGAGGTCCTTCTTCCGGTACTTCTTCCCGGGGTTGCCGACGTAGTGGAAGAGTCTTCCGCCGGGTTTGAGAACCCTGAACAGCTCGCGGTAGAACTCCTCGGAGTATAGCTGGCCCGCCAAAGAGAAGCGCGGCGGGTCGTGGATTACGACGTCGAAGCTCTCTGGCTTGAACCTCTTCACGACCTCGAAGGCATCGCCCTGAATCACCTGCACTTTTCCGCCGGTGAACAGCTCCCTGCTCCAGGGGTTTATCCTGGCGAGCTCGAGCACGTTGGGGTCCTTCTCGATGGTTATGACGTAAGCCCCGCGCTTCGAGGCCTCTATAGCAGTGTAGCCGAGCCCCATGCAGGTGTCAAGAACCGTTTCCCCCTCCTTTGGCTTCACCGCGTTCACCTTGTTCCTCGTGTCCTGTAGGGGGTTTACCTCCTTCGTGCGGTGCATTCTGATGCCGTTTATCTCAATCGTCGGCGGAATCGTCGGGACGAGCTTGTAGAAGCCCTCACCGGCTATTGCCGCTTTGTAAACCCCTCCGTTCCTCACGAAGTAAACGCTGCCCTCGTCCCTCGCGATCCTCTCGATGACTTCCCTCTCAACCCTCGTCCCGTCGGGAAAGACGAACTCATCGCCCTCTCGCATTATCTCCCATGTCCTGTTGGTTTTCCTTAGGTCGAGGTTGAGCTTAACGGTTTCCCCTGAAAAGAGCAGTCTCCTGGCTTCCCTCGCGGTTAGGAAGTAAAGGGTCTCCATGGTATCACCTGAGAATGCGTTTTATTTCCTCGATGGATTTCTCCCGCACCAGGCCGGAAGCCCCGGTAAGAGTGGCGACCTCCCTGGCTTTTTCCAGAATCTCTGCATCATAGTGAAGTACGAAGTTGTTCTCTATGGTGTCACTGGCAATCGATGCCCTGTATTCGTCTCCGGTGATCCTCCTGATGACTCCGGCTACTTCAACAACGATTACGGCTGGTGAGTGGGTTTCAATCCCTTCCTCCTCTATCCTCTCCAGTATGAACCGGCACTTCTCGTGGGTTTCAAGCTCCCTTTTGAGTATCTCCTCCTCGAGATTTCTGGGAGGAGGCAGGAGCGCCTTGAGGACAACCGATGAATCGAGAACTACTCCCATAGTTTCCTCTCCCTGGCCTCTTTGAGGGCGCTCTCAACGTCCTTCTTGACTTCTATGCCCTCAAATAGTTTCATGAGTCCTTTTAAGGAGGGCAGGATTATCAGCTCAACCTCCGTGCCGGCTGGAAGATTAAGCCTTTTCTTGGGCCGCAGAACGCCGTTCTCATAAACGGCAACTATCTTTGTCCCCATTCTCACTCCCCATATGGAGTTTTAAGAAATCGTTAAAAACCTAACCCACGACCCGCTCAAAAACGCGCTCGAAGTTCTTGAAGGCTATCGCCTCGACCTCTTTCTCGCTGAAGTTCTCCCCCAGCCTCTCCAGCAACGCTAGAATCCTCGACTCGTCCTCGAAGCCCTCGACGCTCCTCCCGCTCCAGCCGGGGAGGTAGTAAACGAAGTCGAAGCCGAGCCCAACGTGGCGGTAGCCTGCCAGATCGACCATGTACGCGATGTGTTCGACGTATTTCTCAAGCGTCGGCCTCTCCCTATCGACGAAGCTCGGGATCGCGACCGCACCGATAACCCCACCGCGCTCCGCTATCGCCAGTATCTGGTCGTCGGTTAGGTTCCTCGGGTTGTCGCACAGCATCCTCGCGTTGGAGTGCGAGGCTATGACCGGAAACGCCGTCACGTCGAGGGTGTCCCAGAAGCCGGCCTCGTTTATGTGGCTCAGGTCGAGGACTATTCCCAGCTCCTCGGCCTTTCCGACGACCTCAACGCCGAAGTTGGTCAGTCCGCCGCCGGTCCTCTCGAAGACGCCGTCGGCAATGGCATTTCTGAGGCTCCATGTGAGCGTAAGAACCCTTAGGCCGAGCCTGTAGAAAACCTCCAGCAGGTCGAGGCTCTCCCCTATCGGTTCCCCTCCCTCTAGGGAGAGCCACAGGGCAACTTGTCCCGCCTCTATGGCCTTTCTCATCTCGCCGACGCTCTTCACCAGCTCGAAGCGCTCACTCTCGTCCACGTCCTTCAGGAGGGCGTTGAGAGCCTCCAGGCCGTAGGTCGTCGCATCGCCCCTCCGCTCTGCCCTCGTCCATATCGCCATGACCCTTGACGAAATCCGGCCGTTAAAGAAGCGCTCAAAGTTCCCCTCGAGTATCGCGGTTTTCCCCCTCTTCCTCTCGTCATAAACGAAGGTCGGCAAATCGGAATGGGCATCGAATATCATGAAGGTCCCTCACAGCCTTTCTTCCATCGTGGCGACCTCTGTGAGGGCCTCAGCCTTTACCCGTGGGTCAGGGATTCCCTCGATGACTTCCCTTGCCTCGTCGAACTCCCGCCTCTTGGCCAGCTCCACCACTATCGCCTTAAGGGCCTCGCTCCTCTTGCGCGGGTCCTTTATCTCCCTCGCGAACTCGAGGGCCCTTCTGAGGCTTCCGAGCTCGGTGAGGAGCTTCGCTATCTTCTGGACGTTGGCTTCGGTGAAGATCGGACTCTGGCACCTCTCGAAGGCCTTGTCCGCCACGTCGAGGTACTCGATGTTGTTGATGCGCTTCATCCACAGCGCCACCTCGAGCTCCCCTATCAGCCGGGCCGTTCCGCTGTACTT
>JAMOTW010000190.1 GCA_027062125.1 Thermococcus sp. | reverse complement strand
TCTCGATGAACCTGGAGAGGGTCACGGTCTCTATTCCCCTGCTTGCCATTAGCTCTAAGACCCTTCCGAGCCACTTGACGCCCTCAAACCACCAGTGGCCGAAGAGCTCGGTATCGTAGGGCGAGACGATTATCCCCTTCTCACCGGTCTCCTCCTCAAACTCGCTCAGCAACTTCTCGACCAGGGACACGAAGTGCCTCGCGTGCTCCTCAACCCTTTCCATCGCCTTGTCCGGGTCGTAGAACTCCTTGTCGCCGAGCTCAACGTCCTTCCCGGTTATCCTCCAGTACTGGCCACCGCTCTCCGGGGCCTTCCTGTGGAACTCCCTGTACCAGAAGTCGCCTGGATAGCCGTAGTGCGCACTCCAGACCTGGTGGCCGGTCTCGCGGTTCCTGCCGAAGACCACGACGCGCGAGCCCTTTATCCAGTAGGGCCTGAGCGTGCTCTTTCCGCCCTCGTAGAGCGGAATCTCGCCGTAGCCCCTCGTCACCGGGCCCTCGTCGATGAGCCTGCTCTCGACGAAGAAGTACTCGATGCCGAACTCCTCCAGGAACTCCTCGATGCCCCTCCTCTTTACCTTCCTCCCACCGGGGAGCTCCCACTCGCCAGCTGGACGGTAGGCGCACTCCGGGAGCCATATTCCCCTCGGTCTCCTTCCGAAGTGCTTCTCGTAGGTCGCTATGCCGTTCGCTATCTGGGCCCTTATCGCCTCGTCCCTTCCAAGGAGGGGCAGGTAGCCGTGGGTGGCCGCGGAGGTTATTATCTCGACGTATCCCCTCTCCTGGAGCTCGCGGAACTTCCCGATTATATCCCCGTTTATCGCCCTCCAGTAGTCGTAAACCTTCCTGAAGTGCTCCAGCGATGCCATCACGGCTTTTTCGTCGTACTGTCCGGATTTAAGGTCTTCCTCGGTTTTCTCTATCTTCCTTTCGAGATAGCGCTCGAATTCCCGCTTGACGTATTCGTCCGCCAGCTGCTCTGCCAGAACCGGCGTGATGTTCACCACGATGTTGAACCTGACGCCGGAGGAGCTGAGCCTCTCGAACTCCATGAGCAGGGGCAGGTAAGTTTCACTCATGGCCTCGTAGAGCCACTCCTCGCCGAAGGGCCATCTGCCGTGCTTCCTGACGTAGGGCAGGTGAGTGTGGAGAACGAAGGTGAAGTGGCCTTTCATTGTGTATCACCGAGGGTGTTATGACACTTGGAGTATATAACCTTATCCGGAACACCTTTGGACGCGTGAACATCTCCGGGCACCGGTTAGGTTTAAAGGGTTGAGGGACTACCAACCGCGGGTGAGAGAATGAAGGAGGAAATGAGCAGTGTGGATATCCGCTACGTGGTGAGGGAGCTCCAGTGGCTCGTTGGCTCTCGCGTTGACAAGGTCTACCACGATAGAGACGAGATAAGGATAAAGCTCCGCACGAAGGAGGGGAGGGCGGATTTAATCCTCCAGGCTGGAAAGAGGTTCCACCTCACGAGCTACGTCAAGGAGGCCCCAAAACAGCCGTCGAGCTTCACGATGCTCCTCAGGAAGCACCTCTCCGGGGGCTTCATCGACGCCATAGAGCAGCACGGCTTCGACAGGATAGTGAAGGTAAGAATCGGGGACTACACCCTCATCGGCGAGCTCTTCCGGAGGGGAAACGTGATACTCGTGGACGGGGAGAACAGAATCGTTGCGGCGCTACGCTACGAGGAGTACAAGGACAGGAGGATAATGCCGAAGGCCGACTACCAGTATCCCCCTGCCAGGGAGAACCCGCTCGAGGTCTCGAAGGAGCGCTTCCTGGAGCTGATGAGGGAGGACGAGAGCCTGGAACTCGTCCGCGCTTTGGCGAGAAAGCTCAACATGGGTGGAATGTACGCGGAGGAGATTTCCATCAGGGCGGGCTTCGAGAAGACAACTCCGGTCAAAGAGCTTACCGACGACGACCTCCTGAGGGTTTATGATGCGATGCTCAAGACCTTTAACGACGAGCCGAGGCCGAACATAGTTTACAAAGACGGCAATATGCACGACGTCGTTCCGATAGAGCTGAGAATCTACGAAGGGTTCGAGAAGCGCTATTTTACCACATTCAGCGAGGCCCTCGACGAGTACTTCGGGAGAATAACCCTCGAGAAGGCGAGGATGGAGCAGACGAAGAGGCTTGAGGCAAAGAAAAGACAGCTCCTCATGACGCTGAAGAAGCAGGAGGAGATGCTGAAGGGCTTCGAGGAGGGGGCAAAGGCCAACCAGGAGATAGGCGACCTGATCTACGCGAACTACGCCCTCATAGAGAGGCTCCTCGAGGAGTTCAGGAAGGCAACCGAAACCCTCGGCTGGGACGAGTTCAAGAAGCGCATCGAGGAGGGCAAGAAGGCCAGGAACAAGGTGGCCCTCATGGTGAAAGGCATCGACCCCAAGGAGAAGGCGGTAACGATAGAGCTTGAGGGCAAGAAGGTCAGGCTGTACCTCAACAGGAGCATAGGCGAGAACGCCGAGCTCTACTACGAGAAGGCCAAGAAGTTCCGCCACAAGTACGAGGGAGCGCTCAAGGCCTACGAGGACACCAAGAGGAAGCTCGACGAGGTCGAGAAGCTCATCGAGGAGGAGATGAAGAAGGAACTCAACGTCAAGAGAATCGAGCGGAGAAAGAAGAAGTGGTTCGAGAAGTTCCGCTGGTTCGTTTCGAGCGAGTGGTTCCTCGTCCTGGCAGGAAAGGACGCGAGCACGAACGAAATCCTTATCAAGAAGCACATGACGGATAATGACCTCTACTGCCACGCCGACGTTTACGGCGCTCCCCACGTGGTCATCAAGGACGGCCAGAAGGCAGGGGAGAAGACCATATTCGAGGCCTGCCAGTTCGCGGTTTCTATGAGCAAGGCCTGGAGCAGGGGCGTTTACAGCGAAGATGCTTACTGGGCCTACCCGAACCAGGTGACGAAGCAGACCCCGAGCGGTGAGTACCTCGGAAAGGGCGCCTTCATGGTCTACGGCAAGAGGAACTGGCTCCACGGGCTTCCACTCAAGTTAGCCGTCGGCGTGATAAACTATGAGGGGGAGGAGTTCGTCGTCTGCGCGCCGGTCGAAGCGATTAAGGCCCACACGGGCAGGTACATCGTAATCCGTCCCGGCTCACTTAAGAAGAGCGAGCTCGTCAAGAAAATCAGGCACATCCTGGAGAAGTGGGGCTACAAGGTGAGGGAAGAGGACGTCATGGCCGTCCTGCCGCCCGGGAACGGGGATGTTGCTGAGGTGGTCGGTTAGAGGTACTTCCCGCCCGCCAAGAGGAAGCCCGCCACGAAGGAGCCAAGGGCCAGCAGGTAGCCCTCGCCGAGTATGTCGAGAAAGCCCCCGCCGTAGAAGTACCACGCGATGACGGTGAAGAGGAGCATGCCGACCAGGCCGATTCCGGGGCCGAGCCTTCCACCGAGGAGGCCGAAGAAGACGCCGAGGAGTATCATGAAGAGGCCCGCGAAGAAGGCCACGTAGGTGAATATTGAGCCCGTGCTGCTCGGGTTGAGCCACCAGAAGGCCCCCTCGAAGCCGTTCGGGGAAGTTACAACCTCGTTGAGGATGTGGAGGAACGTCAGTTCTCCGGAAGGCGGCCTGAGCCAGGGGAGGAGGAACGAGAGAGCGACGAGCAGAGAGGTGAGGAAGCTCAGCACCCTCATAAGCATCCCCCGCTAGACGAGCTCCTTTCCGGTTCCGGTCATGACGAGCTTGCCGTGTTTGACGCCCTTCAGGCTGAGCAGTCTGTCCGCTATCTCCTTTATCCTCTTCGCATTACCCTTGACGATTATGACCTCGAGGCAGTTGTGCTCGTCCATGTGGACGTGAATGCTTGAGACGATCTCGCTCAGGTACTCGTGCTGTAAATCCAGGAGCTCCTTCACAACCTCCGCTTCATCGTGGTTGTAGAGCATCGTGATCGTCCCGGCCACCTCGCCCTCGCCTTCCTCCCACTCGTGCCTCACTATGAAGTCCCTCATGAGGTCCCTTATCGCCTCACTCCTGTTCACATAACCCCTCTCCTCGATTATGCGGTCGAACTTCGCGAGGAGCTCGTCTGGAACGGAGACGCCGAAGCGCGTTATCTTCATGCCACCACCGTATAAACTTCGCTTCAATCGTTAAAAAGGTGACGAAACCCTTTTATCCCTCCCGGAGAAGGGAGTCCCATGTCGATGGAGGAACTCTACGCAATAGCCCAGAGCGAGCTCGCGAAGGACCTCCTCTTCGAGATAGACGAGGAGCCGGTGACGGTCTCGATAAAGGGCGTCCTCCTCGCGAGGGCCGATTCGAAGACGTACAACTTCTCCTTCTTCGAGCTGAGCGATACCGAGTTCATACTCGCAGTTCAGATGAAGGGATTCATCGTCTACCTCGGGCTCGAGGCAGACGAGGAGATAGACGAGGAGGCCCTGCCAGAGCTTGTCAAGATACTGCTCCAGGGACTGACGCCAGCTATCGCACTCCTCATCACGAAGGCCGAGAAGGACTACACCGGGAGGGCGGACCTGCTCCTCGACGACGACATGAGCCCGGACCTCAAGGAGTTCTTCTACAGCCTGCTGGTCAAGCACAGGCAGGGAAAGCCCGTCTATGAGCAGACGGAGGTCGCCTAAACTAGCAGCTCCAGCAGGACGAGGATACCAACCATCAGCGCGAGCACCGCCATCGTCCTCTTCGTATATATTTTCGCCGCCCTCTTCTCGTAGTAGCTCCTGGGGGAGACGTTGAGGACGTAGAGGCCTAACAGGGAACCGCTCAACAGGCCGAGGACGTTCTCCAGGGTGAGGACGAGGGAGCCCTCAAAGACTCCCCACCAGCCCATCGCGAGGGAGATTCCTATCACGGTCGTCGGCGGAACCAGCGCCGCCGCTATTGAGACGCCGGCCAGAATCTCCGGAATCCTGCTCACTATCGCCACTATCCCCGCGTAGCCGAGGATGACGGCCAGCAGTATGTAGACGATGCCGGACTGGCCGCGGAGGAGTATCTCATGGGTCGGCTCTGCCGGCATGGTCCCCAGGGCCTTAAGGAGGAAGGCCACAAGAA
The DNA here is from genome assembly GCA_027062125.1 of Thermococcus sp. Classification (GTDB taxonomy): domain Archaea; phylum Methanobacteriota_B; class Thermococci; order Thermococcales; family Thermococcaceae; genus Thermococcus. The sequence goes on along the minus strand of JAMOTW010000190.1, from coordinate 10,136 downwards.
GGGCGGAGGTGAAGATGACCCCGAGGAGCTTGAGGATTGAGTAAACCGCATCCACCGCGTCCCTGCCCTTGCCCATGACGACGTTGAGGGAGAAGCCGTAGAGCGGGCCGAGGATCGGTGAGAGGAGCATGGCCGAGATTATCATCACTATGCTATCGTTGATGAGGCCGAAGAGGGCTATAATCGAGGCAACGGCGCCGAGGGTGAGCTGGATCGGGTCAACCCTTGCCTGGTTGTTGGCGTTCTCTATGAGTCCTTCTATAGCCGCCAGAGTCCAGCGGCGCTTGTACTTGGCAAGGGACTTGAGGGAGCTGGAGTACTTGACGGACTTTCCGCTCACCGACGCCCAGGTTATCGAGGAGTGACCCTTTCTAAGGTCTATCGCCTTCATGAGGTCGTCTGCTATGTCGTTTATAACGAACTCGGGGACAAGGGCGGTGAAGCGCAGGACTGCCTTCCCGTTGCTCCGAGCCTTCTCGACGTAGAACTGCACGTTCCACTTCTTCAGGATCTCCTCGACTCTCTCCCCCTCGCTCTCGTCACAGTTGACCTCAAGCCGGAGCATGGCGCATCAAAACCCCTACGCCCTTCCCACTAATAACCCTTCCGGAAACGCTTCAGGATAATTTGAAGCGATTCTGACCTCCTCTCCGTCCTGAAGGGCGAGGGTTCGGCTTAACCCCTCGCTAACGGGCGGTTCGGTTTACGGGCAATCATCCCCTACCCCCGTCACCAGTTTCGGGTTCGCCCGAAGGCCCGGTCTCCGGCCCGTTACCCCTACCGGCAAACCCGGATTGGAGTTATGGTTCAGAGGCCACCTTTCAAGGTTTTTACGGCCACGCCGGGTGGCGTGGAATATGGACGCCTTACAGCGTTGCCTATCCAGACGGATAGGCAATAACGAAACCCCTTCAAGTGGAGTTTATTTTCGGTGGCCTCTTCGAGGCTCTATTACGTTGACAAGACTTAAAAGGGTTTCGGCTTAAAATGGTCAAACCCTCAATTACTGCATCCCCGCCGTGAACGGCGAGGCTTTCAAAAGAGAAAAGGTAAACCTTATAACCTTCTACGACGTAGAGAGTATGGAGGAACATGACGGGCAAACTGGCCGTCTCCATCGCCATCTCGGCGTTGCTCTCTTTCCTCGCGTGGATGCTTATCCAGCTCAACCACTTCCTCGGGGTCCTCCTCTTTATCTCCGCGGCTATCATACCCCCGATCGTTTTCCGGGAGTATTACACGAAACGGCCCCGCATGCTCGTGCCGTTTTTTGCAGTCTCGTTCGTTTTGATGGTTCTGCTAGCCTCACCCCCCGTGATGGGCCCGAACGTTGAGTTCGGTCTTCACTTTGCTATGGGTTGTGAGGGGAGAGAGGGCAATACCTGGCCACTGAGCGGTGCGGAGCTCGCTTACTCGTGTAACAAGCCCTTTGCAGACTCAACGATCAGCATCAGCGGGGTCGCCTGGAGGTCCTCAAGGGTCAGACTTCCCGTCCTCGGCCGTTATGTAACCCTCCATGAACCACGTGGGAAAGCTGATAACGCCTACCGCGAGGCCACGGAACGCGTCGAATCGGAGGGCTACCTCAAGCTCGTGGAGGACTACGGGACGTACTCTCACATCATAGGAGATGCCCTCTTCGCTAAGGAGGGGGAATGCATCTACCTTGCAGAGACGAAAATTCTCGGCGGTGGCTTCGCCGTTCTCTCGGCAAGGGGTCCCTGCAGGGGCGTCAAGGGATTTGCACTCCGATGGCACGACGACTACCTCTGGAACGCCAGCGAGCCGCCGACTTTTAGAGAATACCGCTTCAACTGGAGCTCGAGCGGGAGCGTCAGAGTTGGAAGGTTTCTACCATCTAACTGGCCCAATGAGTGGGTTAAAAACACCTACAAAGCCATAGAAATCGAGCTCAAGGGAACAGGATACGTCAAGCGGGCGGAAGGAGAAAGCGGGGACTGCAGGTGGTCTCTCTGGAGGAGGGATAAAAAGGCACATTATGTTTCCCTGAGGGGTAAGGAAATCCTCGTTATAAGTGGAGAAACCAAAAAAGTAAGAAACTCCGTGGAGAAAATTTCGCCCTGTGGAATTAAAAACGCCCGCGAAGTCCACGAGCCAACGCCTGAAGAGGTGCTTAACTCCGTAATTAAGGAGCTCAACGGGAGCTTTGTCATAAAATCCCCAAAGGAGCCTTTTCTATGGTCCCTCGCTGGAAAGGAGGTTTTGGTATCTGTGGGAAAGAAGAACGTCAGCGTGAGCCTTCTCGTGTACGGGGTCCGCTGGCAGTGCGACTACGCCCGCTACCTGCTCGACACATCCGACGAAACGACTTCCGTTTGCCTCGAACGCGATGGATACTTCGTCACCGTGGCAGTTAAAGGGGACGTTGAGGGAGTGAATGCCGTCCTGTCGTCAATGAAACGACTAAAGAAAACTTAAGACAATCCGAGTTCCCTACTCGGGAAGAGAAAGTAATTCTATCCAACCTCAGCGGCCTCCGTTTGTTTGACTTGCAGGGCTACGAGAGCTACCTCAATGGAAGCTCGAAGACTGCGAACCGGAGCACTTTCCGGCGCTTGAGGGCTGAATCCCTCAAACTTTTTTCAAAATCCCCCTCGGATAGAAGTTCAGACTAGCCCTCGCCTTTGGCATCTCCATGCCGATGTTTATACCAAGGCTCATCAAGTCCCTCGGCCCGCGGACATCCCATTTAGTCTCAGCCGAGCTCGTGATGAACCTCGGAACCGAGTACTTGTCAACGAGCTGCCAGGTCTTGGTCATGAAGCGGAGTATCTGAACCCTCTCGTAGGGGCTGGCAGAGAGGAGCGGGGAGAGTGAAAACCCTATCGCGACCCCCTTCTTGGCCGCTATCTTCGCCAGAACGTGGTCGAAGCCCGGGTCCTTCCTCCCCAGCCATGGGCTTATGAGTGCATCAACGCCGGCCTCAAGGGCGAAGCGGTTGACCCTCATGTCGCCGCCCTGGACGTAGAGAAGGGCCTTTAAATTGCGGTTCTTCACCTCCCGGATGAGGCTCGGCTTTTTGGTGACTATGAGCAGTGCAACCCTTCCATATCTCTCGCGAAGCTCTCTGAGTTCTTCCTTGAGCTCGGCCCAGTTCGGAGAGCCTTCGAGGGTGAGCTTTTTTGTGAAGACAACCTCGTCGAACCACTTTTCGGCCAAATCGTAGGCTTCCTCGCTCCTTACATCCATCTCAACGAAGTAGTCCCTTGAGAAGGAGACCTCCTCGCTCATTCCTCCAGCCACTCCCTAACGGCTTTAACGACCGCTTCCTTCCTCATTGGAAAGGCCTTGACCTTTATCTTGACCTGGATGGTGTCGCCGCCCTCGTCTATCTCCGGCTCTCCGAGGTAGGCCTTCTGCTTGTTGAAGCGGACGTATAGCGTTCCCTCCTCGTCGACCTTCTCATCAAGGTGGTCCAGGAGGTAGCGCCTGTCCTCCTCGCTCAGCAGCTCCTTGAAGTGGTCGATGAACTTCCTGACGGCCCTGCTCCGCTTTATCTCCACGTTGACGACCTTGATGGGGTTTCCGAAGAAACCCGTAGTCTCGTCTATGTCGAATATAATGTCTTCCTCGTCTATCTCCCCGGGGATGAAGGTAGATATCGCCTCGAGAACCTTGTCCTCGTCCTCGGTGGCGTGGATGAACGTGGTAATCCTGACGTGATGCGCCCGTATCTTTGCCATCGCTCTCACCGGGGTTGATTCGATGCCGTGCTTTAAAAGGTAACCCACAGAATTGTTGGGCAACAGTTATAAACTTGTCCCACTAAAATGATACTGGTGGGAAAAATGCTGGCAAAAGTGGATTCGAAGGGAAGGTTGTACCTCCCCAAAGAGCTGAGAAAGAACCTTTCTCAGGAAGTCTATCTCGTTCGGGTCGAGGACTGTATCCTCATAATCCCCAAGCCGGAGGATCCCCTAAAGGAGCTCGAAGAACTGGGGAAGAAGCTCCCCAACTTAACACTCGAAGAGCTAAAGAGGGAGATAATAAAGGAAGCCGAAAAGCTCGCAGGTGAGTAATATGGTCTACGCCGATACCGATTTCTTCCTCGCCCTGCTGAAGCCCAACGACTGGCTTAAGGACAACGCCAAGAGAATCTACGAGAGGTATAGGGGAGACATCACTACCTCAGAAACAACCTTCATAGAGCTCCTTCTCCTCGCCAGAAGGTTCAATCTTGACCCGGTAAGGATCACCGCCGCGGTGATGGCCATAACCGGAATAGAAGACGACCTCTACCTGAGGGCGGCGTACTACATGAAGGAGCACAACCTCAACCCCTTCGATGCCTTTCAGGCCGCCCACTGTGGGGGAACGATAATCAGCTCGGACAAGGCCTTCGACAGGGTTGGAATCAAAAGGATAAAGCTCGAAAGTTCGGAAGAAGAATAGAGAACATAAATTGTAAAAGCACCGTTATTTAGTCTGAAAACCGAAAACGATTAAAGATGCCAAAGAGAATGCTAAAAAAGTGATGCCTCTCGCATTCCATACAATCCCCTCTACGACTCGCGTTTGGCCAACATTAGAGTGACCACAAGTACTACAGCAATTAAGAGCGCAATACCCACGTATTCTCCATTGTTCCACCGTTTCTCGGATCGGGGTTTAAATCCGGAATGTTCTTCACCAGAACCGTCCGTTCTCTGCACTGCCGGCATGTTCACAGGGACGTCTGGTGCACTGAAATCCGCAGGGCGAATTTCCACTTGAACCGGCATCTCACTGAGAGGTACCCGCCCCCTGTAACACTTTCCTGCTTCGGCATTCTGTTCAGGATTAATTTTAAGTAGCGTCCCGTTTGAGAGAACACGTAAGGAGCCATCAACGATTTCTACGACCTTCCCGGTAGTATTGAGATACGCTAAGGGGGTTCCATTTTCATCAATGACAAAGCCCCCGTCGTGGTTCCTAGAGCGCACATCTTTTCGTTACAGGATACACCCAGTACTTTTATACTCCAGAAGTCGTCCCAGTCTTCCTCGCGGGGACATTGGTAGGAATTAAACCACTTAATTTCGCCGTATGGAGAGACTTTCAGGACAAAGTAATCAGATATCCACGGTGCATCGCTTCCACCACCGTAAGCGCCTGCAACGACGGCATAACCTCCCAATGGTGACGATTCCTCAGGCCTATCATAATAACCTGTGTTGAGGACTTTGGTCCAGTTCAGAGTCCTGTTTAACGAAATCGCCGCTAGGATAATGTGAGACCTGGGGTCTTCGGAAAAACTGGCGGTTCCCGCTACGATGATTATCTTCTCAATGTATGTTATGGTGGTTAGTTGTACACTTCCACTGGACAATGATTCGTTGATTTGCCCCAGTGTAAGCCGGCCGGTCCAGAGAACGTTCCCGTTTGAGTCCAGAACCCCAACGACCCTTCCACTGGCAAACGCAACGTTTCCATCTGGCAGAACCGTTGCATCATTCACACTCATGTTTTTTGCCCAGATGAGGTTCCCATCCCTACTGAACTTGGCTAAAACTTCATCACCCACAAGAAGAACTCCATCACTGGCCGGGACAAGATTAAGAATATGAATTCTGTCTTGGATTTTGATGGTCCATTCGGAAACCCCTGTAAGGGTCATCTTTACTATGGTGCCGTTCTCTGTTAGAGCGTACATTCCCCCCTCTGAAATCACGGCATCTCCGAGCGTCCAGTTTTGAGCGAGCGCATTGTCTGAATATGTATCTGAATATGTAGTGGTTAAAATCATAACAACAAAAAGAACAAAGATAGAGGCTCTTCCTCTCACGTTATTCCCTCCCAGGACTTTGCGAAATACTGGCCGGCGAATTTATAAGGTGCGAACAGCCCACAGCGGGCATTTGTCCACCCCATACATTTTGACGCCCGGATACCTAATTAAATCTAGCAAACGTCATAGTTATATTACATAATTCCTTATAAACTTTCCCTCACGAAGGAAGTAAATATCCCAGCGGATGGGCAGTGCCTTACAGATAAACCATTTAAAGAGCATTAAGGAAAAGAGAGTCCCCACAGCAACTCACAAAGCTGAACTGGATTCTCATCAATGTAATGCAATAATGAACAAAAGAACAGAAGGGCATCACTTGCCCTTGCCCTTGTTGGCCCTTATGCTGGGCCTGATCTTCTCGGCGCCCTTACCCTTGTTCCTAAGGCCGCGGCTCTTCCTGCCGGCGCTGGTGAGTCCGCGGAAGACGCGACCCTTGTGGGCCTTGCCGGTGATCCAGTTGATCTTGGGGTCGGCCTTGATGACCGGGTGGTGCGGGTCGACCATTATGACCTCAAACCACTTGTACATTCCGTCCTCGCCGACCCAGTAGGAGTTAAGGACCTCAAGGTTCGGGAACTTGCGAGCGGCCTTCTCCTCGGCTATCCACTGGAGGCTCTTCTTTGGCGAGTACTTGACCATACCCATCTTGCTTGGCTTCCTTCCGCCCTTCCACCTGGGCCTCTTCCTTCCGCCCTTCCTGACGCGAACGCGGACGATAACGTAGCCCTGCTTGGCCTGGTAGCCGAGGCTCCTGGCCCTGTCGAGCCTGGTCGGCCTCTCGGCGCGGACGACGACCGGCTCACGGCGCCACTTTATCATCCTGACCTTGAGAAGGTCCCCAACGTAGCTCTTCTTCGGGCTCTTCCAGGCTTCCCTAATGTACTTGTACATTCCCATCTCGTTCACCCCTTCCATGTTTGTGGTTCTCCCTTACGGGAACATCCCGCGGGTTGACCCCGCCTAGTCGGTCGAGGTTGGAGGTTGAGTTTTTAAGGGTTGCGGAGTAGTCGATACGGTGAAGCACATGCGCCTTCAAAAACTCGTATCCCTCATGAAGGAGAAAAACTTCGACGGTGCTCTAATAAGCCCCGGGACGAACCTCTACTACCTCACCGGACTGCACATCCACGAGGCTGGTGAGAGACTCACAGTTCTGGTTGTGAGCGCCGACGGCGACTACCGGCTCCTGGCCCCGAGCCTCTACGAGAACGTGGTCAGGAACTTCCCGGTGACGTTCTGGCGCGACGGGGAGAACCCCTACGACAAGCTCGCCTGGATCCTGGCGGAGTTCCACCTGTCGGGCGGGAGGCTCCTCATAGAGGACACGATGCGCGCCGACTGGCTCATCAACATCTTCCGCGTCGGCAACAGGGGGTTCGAGTTCCATCCGCTCAGCTCAGTCATCAGGGAGCTGAGGATGAGGAAGGACGCGAAGGAAATTGACTACATGAAGCACGCGGCTAAAGTCGTCGACAGGGTCTTTGAAGAGCTCTTAAGCTGGGACCTGCTCGGGATGCGCGAGAGCGAGCTGGCTTTGAAGATAGAGCTCAGGATAAGGGAGCTCTCCGACGGGATATCCTTCGAGCCAATAGTGGCCTCCGGGGAGAACGCCGCCAACCCCCACCATGCGCCCGGGAACAGGCGTCTGAGGAAGGGCGACCTCGTTATTCTGGACTACGGGGCGAGGTGGAGGGGTTACTGCTCGGACATAACGCGGACGATAGCGCTCGGAAAGCCAAACGAAGAGCTGATAGAGATATACGAGGTCGTCAAGGAGGCACAGGAGAAAGCGTACAGGGCAGCCAGGGCAGGGGTAAAGGCGAAGGACGTCGACGCTGCCGCGAGGGAGGTAATCTCCGCGGCAGGCTACGGCGAGTACTTCACCCACAGGACGGGACACGGCCTTGGACTGGACGTCCATGAGGAGCCGTTCATCGGCCCCGACGGCGAGGTAACCCTAGAGGACGGCATGACCTTCACGATAGAGCCGGGCATATACGTCCCCGGCCTCGGTGGCGTGAGGATAGAGGACGACGTGGCAGTGATAGATGGGAGAGGAAAGAGGCTGACAAGGGCGGAGAGGGAGCTTATCCTGCTCTGAGGGCATCCCGTGAGACCTGAACGTTTATTTTTGCTTTTCCATGGATATCCCCCATGCCGCGGTTGGCAAGTCATCGCCACGGGATTCCAAAAGATTTAAATATCAGGAATCCTACTCGCTCCGATGCCAATGAGGGGGGAGTGTCTTCTCCGCCGTTCAAATCGCACCGGTAACTGATTTCCCCGATAACCCCCCTATTCCTGAATCTCGCTCTTTTGGAGTTCCATCTGGATTCCCAGTGTTGAAAATAGAAGCTGAAGGAGGTTTTAGGTATGGCTGAGCTTAACTTCAAGGCCATTGAGGAAAAGTGGCAGAAGCGCTGGCTGGAAGAGAAGGCCTTCGAGCCAAAGGCGAATGAGAAACCGAAGGAGAAGAAGTTCTACATCACGGTCGCCTTCCCGTACCTCTCGGGGCACCTCCACGTCGGCCACGCGAGGACCTACACGATTCCCGACGTCATAGCACGCTTTAAAAGAATGCAGGGCTACAACGTTCTCTTCCCGATGGCGTGGCACATCACCGGCGCGCCGATAGTCGGAATCGCCGAGAGGATAAAGCACCGCGACCCAAAGACGATACACATCTACCGCGACGTCTACAAGGTGCCCGAGGATATTCTCTGGAAGTTCGAGGACCCGAAAGAAATCGTCAAGTACTTCATGAAGGCCGCGAAGGAGACCTTCATCAGGGCCGGCTTCTCGGTTGACTGGACGCGCGAGTTCCACACGACGAGCCTCTTCCCGCCGTTCAGCAAGTTCATAGAGTGGCAGTTCTGGACGCTCAAGGACAAGGGGCTGGTCGTTAAGGGTGCCCACAGGGTCAGGTGGGACCCGGTCGTCGGAACGCCCCTCGGAGACCACGACATAATGGAAGGGGAAGACGTTCAGATACTCGACTACGTCATCATCAAGTTCATCCTCGAGGAAAACGGCGAGGAAATCTACCTTCCAGCGGCGACGCTGAGGCCGGAGACGGTTTACGGCGTCACCAACATGTGGCTGAACCCCGAGGCAACCTACGTTAAGGCGAAGGTCAAGCGCGGCGAGAAGGTGGAGACGTGGATAATCAGCAAAGAGGCAGCATATAAGCTCTCCTTCCAGGACAGGGAGATTGAGGTTCTGGAGGAGTTTAAGGGCGAGAGGCTGATAGGCAAATACGTGAGGAACCCTGTCACCGGCGACGAGGTCATCATCCTGCCGGCGGAGTTCGTTGATCCAGACAACGCAACCGGCGTGGTTATGAGCGTTCCGGCCCACGCTCCCTTCGACCACGTGGCCCTTGAAGACCTCAAAAAGGAGACCGAAATCCTGCTCAAATACGACATCGACCCGCGCGTCCTTGAGGAGATAAGCTACATCTCGCTGATCAAGCTCGAGGGCTACGGCGACTTCCCGGCGGTTGAAGAGGCTGAGAGGCTCGGCGTTAAGAGCCAGAAGGACGTTGAGAAGCTCGAAGAGGCCACCAAGAACATCTACAAGGCCGAGTACCACAAGGGAGTCTTTAAGATAGAGCCCTACGCCGGCAAGCCCGTCCAGGAGGCCAAAGACCTCATAGCCAAGGAGCTCCAGGAGAAGGGCATAGCCGAGATAATGTACGAGTTCGCCGAGAAGCCGGTGATAAGCCGCTTCGGCAACCAGGCGGTCATCAAGATAATCCACGACCAGTGGTTCATAGACTACGGCAACCCTGAGTGGAAGGAGAAGGCGAGGGAAGCGCTGGCGGAGATGACGATCTACCCCGAGAGCAGAAGGGCCCAGTTCGAGGCGGTGATAGGCTGGCTCGACAAGAAGGCCTGCGCGAGGAAGGTCGGCCTTGGAACGCCGCTCCCGTGGGACCCCGACTGGGTCATCGAGAGCCTGAGCGACTCCACCATCTACATGGCCTACTACACGATAAGCAGGCACATGAACAGGCTCCGCGAAGAGGGCAGGCTCGACCCCGAGAAGCTCACGAGGGAGTTCTTTGACTACCTGTTCCTGGAGGAGTTCAGCGAGGAGAAGGAGAGGGAGCTGGCCGAAAAGACCGGAATCCCGGCCGAGACGATCCACGAGATGAAGGAGGAGTTCGAGTACTGGTACCCGCTCGACTGGCGCTGCTCTGCCAAAGACCTCATCCCGAACCACCTGACGTTCTTCATCTTCAACCACACGGCGATTTTCAGGAAGGAGCACTGGCCGAAGGGAATAGCCGTCAACGGCTTCGGAACGCTCGAAGGCACCAAGATGAGCAAGAGCAAGGGCAACG
>JAMOTW010000189.1 GCA_027062125.1 Thermococcus sp. | reverse complement strand
CTGACGTTTCTTCTTCAAAATTTGGGGAGCGGCGTCAGCCGCGCGACTGCTTGAACTGCTCCTGAATCTTTCTGTAGTACTCCATCGTCTCCTCGCTCACGCTCGGGCCGATCTTCTTGAGGGCCTCCTCGAAGTCCTTCATGGTGACCTTGACCTTCCTCCTGATTTCGTCGGCCTTCATGCCGGGCCTTATGATGCCCTCCTGGAGCGCCCTGCGCATCGCCAGCATCGCGGCCTCTCTCACCACGGCCTCTATGTCTGCACCGGTGTAGCCCTTGGTCCTCCTGGCCAGCTCCTCGAGGCTTACATCCTCAGCCAGCGGCACGTTCCTGGTGTGCACCTTGAATATCTCCAGCCTGGCCTTCTCGTCGGGCGCTGGCACGAGTATGAGCCTGTCGAATCTACCCGGTCTGAGCAGGGCGGGGTCTATGATGTCCGGCCTGTTTGTTGCGGCTATGACGACGACACCGCTGTTCTCCTGTATTCCGTCCATCTCCGTGAGGAGCTGGTTGATGAGCCTGTCGGTGACGCGGTTGACGTCGGTTCCCCTGCGCGGGGCGATGGCGTCAATCTCGTCTATGAATATCACAGTTGGAGCGGCCTGCCTAGCCTTCCTGAATATCTCCCTGATGTTCTTCTCGCTCTCGCCGACCCACTTGCTGAGCACCTCTGGACCCTTGATGGCGATGAAATTCGCCTCACTCTCGTTCGCTACCGCCTTTGCGAGGAGGGTCTTACCGGTTCCGGGCGGACCGTAGAGGAGTATTCCCTTCGGCGGGGTGATTCCGAGTCCCATGAAGGCCTCCGGATACTTGAGCGGCCATTCAACGGCTTCTCTGAGCTCCTCCTTGACGTTCTCAAGGCCGCCTATGTCCTCCCAGTGGACGTTCGGAACCTCAAGGAGCACCTCTCTGAGGGCTGACGGCTCGACCATCTTCAGAGCCTCGTAGAAGTCCTTCCTGGTGACCCTGAGCTCCTCAAGGACCTCCTTGGGTATGTGCTCGGCCTCGAAGTCTATCTTGCCCTCCTTGATGAGCCTCCTGAGTGCTGCCATCGCGGCCTCCCTTGCGAGCGCGGCCAGGTCGGCGCCGACGAAGCCGTGGGTGACTTCAGCAAGCTCCTCCAGCAGAGCGTCGATGAGCTTGGCCTTGACCTCGTCGTAGAGCCTCTCGTCGGCTTCGCGGAGGGCCCTCTTAATCTCCTCCTCGCTCTCCGCCTTCTTGACCTTCATGAGGGCCTTCTCAGCTGCATCACGATAGGTCTCGTTCCTCTCGAGCTCCTCGAGTATCTCGATGATCCTGTCGCGCCTGAACTCGGGCTCGATGGGCATTCCCCTGGTGTGTATCTGGAGTATCTCCTTCCTGCCCTGCTTGTCCGGGACGCCGACCTCGAGCTCCCTGTCAAAGCGTCCAGGCCTCCTGAGGGCTGGGTCTATGGCGTCCGGCCTGTTGGTTGCGCCGATGACTATGACCTTTCCGCGGCTCTTGAGGCCGTCCATGAGCGTGAGCAGCTGGCTGACGACGCGCTTCTCGACCTCGCCGTGGGTCTCCTCCCTCTTCGGGGCTATTGCGTCAATCTCGTCGATGAAGATTATCGCCGGCGCGTTCTCTTCAGCCTCCTTGAAGACCTCCCTGAGCCTCTCCTCGCTCTCGCCGTAGTACTTGCTCATTATCTCCGGCCCGTTGATGGCTATGAAGTGAGCGTTCGCCTCGTTCGCTACCGCCTTTGCAAGGAGTGTCTTGCCCGTTCCGGGCGGGCCGTAGAGGAGAACACCCTTGGGCGGCTCGATGCCGAGCTTCTCGAATATCTCCGGGTGCTTGAGCGGAAGCTCAATCATCTCCCTGACCTTCTGGATGACGTCCTTGAGGCCGCCTATGTCCTCGTAGGTTACGCCGAGTGCTGCAGTCTTGGAGACCTCCTTGACGGGCTTCTCACTGACCTGGAACTCGGTGAACTCGGTTATCTGAACGATTCCGGCCGGAGTCGTTGCGGTGACGACGAAGGTCAGCTCCTGACCAAGGATTCCAACCTTTATGTAGTCGCCCCTGACGACCGGCCTGCCAACGAGCCTGCTGTGGAACCACTCGACGAAGTCGTGGCCAAAGCGTATTGGCTCGGTCGGGGCAACGATAACCTTCCTCGCCTCCTTGACGTCGGCTCTCCTGACGGTAACCTCGTCACCGAGTCCAACTCCGGCGTTCTTCCTTATGGTTCCGTCCATGCGGATTATGCCGAGTCCTTCGTCCTCCGGGTAGGCCGGCCAGACGACGGCGGCAGTGTTCTTGGTTCCGATTATCTCGATTATGTCGCCGCTCTGAACACCAATCTCGCGCATGGCCTTGCGGTCTATCCTAACGATTCCCCTCCCAACGTCCCTCTGGTAAGCAGAGGCGACCTTGAGCTTAACTTCTCTCTTTTCGGTCATCTTTCACCACCTCCAGACTTTTCATGACCGATGATCGTGAGATTTGAAGGTTTGATTTTACCTGGGGGTTGCAGGGGGCGGAGCAAGATGAGAAACAACGAAAGGGTCACTCAATCTTAACCTCGAAGCCCTCACCCGCGCCCTTGCTCGGCTTCTTCTTGGGTATCTCTATCTCGAGGACGCCGTTGTTGTAGCGGGCCTTGGTCTTCTCCGGGATGACCTCCTCTGGCAGTCTGATGATCCTCCTGTAACCGCTGTAGTAGCGCTCGATCCTTATGGCTCCCTCGGTTTCAAGCTCCTTCTCGCGCTTCACCTGCGCCTCGAGGTAGACGGTGTCCTCGGTAACGCGGAGCTTGATGTCCTCCTTCCTGACTCCTGGCAGTTCGGCGGTTATGACGAACCTATCACCGCGGTCGAAGATGTCGACGAATGGCTCCCTCCAGGTCTCGCCCACGAGCTCGGTGCGCTCCTCCGGCTCGCGCCAGCTCCAGAGCCTCGGTCCGCGCATGGCATCCCTGAAGATGGCGTCGATCTCCTCCTGAATTTCCCTCATCAAGTCGAAGGGGTCCCAGTAGCGGTCCCTCCTCCAGACCATTGGCACCACCTCCCGGTGCCTTTTTGGTTACTAGTAGTTACTAAAAGAAAAGGGTTTAAAAAGTTTTGCGTCTTTTAATGTGCATTGGTGACTAAAATCGGAGGGCTCAAAGAACGCCCTTTACAGCCTTAATTCAAACTCCCGCGGGATCGCCACGGCGTCGTAGCCGAGCCCCCTGAGGATCCTCGCGAACTCCTCGGCGAAGCCGTAAACCGTGAAAACTTTCTCTGGCTTAACCTTCTCCACGATCCTCATCAGCTCCCAGAAGTCGGCGTGGTTGCTGAGTTTAAGCCTTCCAAAACCGGAAACCGTCAGCTCCCAGGGGGAGAGGGAGTTCTCAACCCTGGGCGAGCGGTAGGAACGCAGGACGACCTCGCCATCGGTCGAGATATTGCCGAAGGAGAGGCCGAACTTGGAGTAAACCCGGGCGACCTTCAGAATCTCCCTCGATGCTTTGACGGTGTAGCCGTGAAGGTCGAGTATCTTCATGACCTCCTGGGCTTTCCCCATTTGGTTGACGTAGAGGACGGCCCTCTTTCCCCTGTCGAGCGCTTCCTCGACGAAGGCTATCAGCTTCTTCTCCGCTTCCCTCGGCGAGGGGAAGATAAAGGCCGGAACGCCGAACGTGGCCTCGATGACCAGGAAGTCCGCCCTCGGGAAGCGGCTCTTCTCGGCTGTTCTGAGCTTGAACCACTTGGTGTCGCCGGTGTAGAACAGCGTCCCGTTTTCGAGCCACAGCTTTATCCCTGCCGACCCGAGCATGTGGCCAGCCGGATAGAGCTTCGCCTTGAAATCGCCTAGGTAGAAAGTCTTTCCAAACTCGATTTCCCTGTAAAAGCCGCCCTTCCTGAGGTGGCTGAGGAACTTGGTCGCCCTGGTGGAGTAGATAACCTCGCCGCTGACGAAGTGGTCGGTGTGGGCGTGGCTCTGGAAGGTGAAGCGCGTCGAACTGTCGAGGCCGACTTTTCCTATTATCATTATTTGAACATAAGCCCCCGAAACCCTTTTTAGCTTCGTTTCGATATCCCTCTTGGTATTCAGATGCCTATTTACATTCTCAAGAGTGGGAAGCTCATCAAGTTCTTCGATGGAATTAATGTTATGTGCTGTTCCAGCAGAAGCTCCTCATAATCCGTGACCCCCCAACTGATGGATAATTTATCCAACGTCAAGCCCGGCCTTTAGTTATGTAAAAGCTTTTTATAGGCCGGCGCCCAAATAGGGGCAGGTGGTAGGCATGACCTTCGATAAGGAGAAACTCGCGAAGATTAGGGAGGAGGAGAAGCGCTGGGAGGAAACGACGGTTAAAAAGTTCATCGAGAAGAGGCCCGAGAGAAAGGAGAAGTTCATGACCGACGACGGTTTTGAGATAAAGCGCGTTTACACCCCCGCCGACCTCGGCGAAGACTGGGATTACCTTGAGAAGCTCGGCTTCCCCGGTGAGTATCCCTTCACGAGGGGCGTTTATGCAACCATGTACCGCGGCAGGTTCTGGACGATGAGGCAGTACGCCGGCTTTGGAACCGCTGAGGAAAGCAACAAACGCTACAAGTATCTCCTCAGCCAGGGACAGACCGGTCTGAGCGTCGCCTTCGACCTGCCGACCCAGATAGGCTACGACTCCGACCACCCCATGGCTGAGGGCGAGGTCGGAAAGGTCGGCGTCGCAATAGACTCGCTCTGGGACATGAGGATTCTCTTCGACGGAATCCCGCTCGACAAGGTTTCGACGAGCATGACCATCAACTCGACCGCGGCAAACCTCCTTGCGATGTACATCCTCGTGGCTGAAGAGCAGGGCGTCCAGCCCCACCAGCTCCGCGGAACGGTTCAGAACGACATCCTCAAGGAGTACATAGCGAGGGGAACCTACATCTTCCCGCCGCAGCCGAGCATGAGGCTCACTACCGATATCATCATGTACTGCGCCGAGAACGTCCCCAAGTGGAACCCGATTTCGATAAGCGGCTACCACATCCGCGAGGCCGGAGCCAACGCCGTCCAGGAGGTTGCGTTCACTTTGGCAGACGGTATCGAGTACGTCAAGGCTGTCATAGACAGGGGCATGGACGTTGACAAGTTCGCCGGAAGGCTGAGCTTCTTCTTCAACGCCCACAACAACTTCCTCGAGGAGATAGCCAAGTTTAGAGCTGCCAGAAGGCTCTGGGCCTACATAATGAAGGAGTGGTTCAACGCCAAGAACCCGAGGAGCATGCTCCTGCGCTTCCACACCCAGACGGCAGGCTCAACGCTCACCGCCCAGCAGCCGGAGAACAACATCGTCAGGGTTGCGATTCAGGCACTGGCTGCCGTCCTCGGCGGAACGCAGTCTCTCCACACCAACTCCTACGACGAGGCTCTGAGCCTTCCGACGGAGAAGAGCGTCAGGATCGCCCTCAGGACCCAGCAGATTATAGCCTACGAGAGCGGCGTTGTTGACACGATAGATCCGCTCGGAGGCAGCTACTACATCGAGTGGCTCACCGACCACATCTACGAGGAGGCGTTAAAGTACATCGAGAAGATCCAGAAGATGGGCGGCATGATGAGGGCCATCGAGAGGGGCTACATCCAGAAGGAGATAGCGGAAAGCGCGTATAAGTTCCAGAAGGAGGTCGAGGAGAAGAAGCGCATCATCGTCGGCGTCAACGAGTTCATCGTTGATGAGCCGCTCGACGTCGAGATACTCAAGGTCGACCCGAGCATCAGGGAGAAGCAGATCGAGAGGCTCAGGAAGCTCCGCTCCGAGAGGGACAGCAAGAAGGTCGAGGAGGCCTTGGACAAGCTCAGAAAGGCTGCCGAGACCGAGGACGAGAACCTCATGCCCTACATCATCGAGGCCCACAGGCACCTCGCGACCCTCGGAGAGGTCACCGACGTTCTCCGCGAGGTCTGGGGCGAGTACAGGGCACCACTGATATTCTGAGGATGGGCTTTTCTTCCCCTTTATTTCCATCGCGGAAAACCTTAAAACCCCACGAAAAAGCTTAAAAATGCTATCCCAAAGCATCAACAGGCATCATGATAATCCCGGGAGGTGTAGTTATGGCGAGAAACAAGCCGCTTGCGAAGAAGCTCAGACTTGCCAAGGCCGCCAAGCAGAACAGGCGCATTCCGGTCTGGGTCATCGTCAAGACCAACAGGGAGGTCATGACCCACCCGAAGAGAAGGATGTGGAGAAGGACCAAGCTCAAGGAGTGAGGTGATGTAGATGCCGATCAAGCCCGGAGAGGAAGTCATATTCGTCGTTCCCATCAAGAAGATAAAGAAGCGCGTTCCGCGCTGGAAGAGGGCCCCGAGGGCGGCCAAGTTCGTCCGCGAGTGGATAGCCAGGCACGCCAAGGCCGATGAGGTCATCATCGGCACCGACGTCAACGAGAAGCTCTGGGAGCGCGGAGCGGAGAAGCCGCCCAGCAAGCTCAGGGTCAAGGTCATCGTCGAGGAGAGCGAAGGCAAGAGGATCGCCAAGGTCTCCCTCGCTTGATCCCTTTTAATTTAGCGAGGTGACGAGATGCACATAGAAAGACTCGATTTTGAGAACTCTCCGTATCTGGGTGTGTACGGTACTGCGACCGATAGGGTAGTCCTGGTTAGGGAGGGCCTCGGCGAGAAGAAGCTCGAGGTTCTCAGGGAGGTTCTCAAGGTTCCGCTCATCGAGACGAGCATAATGAAGTCGCGCATAGTGGGTATATTTGCGGCCGGGAACTCAAACGCGATAATCGTCCCCTGGTACGTCTGGGACGCCGAGCTCGAAAAGATAAACGGCCAGCTCAGGGAGCACGGCGTTGACCTCGAGGTCGTTCCCTTCAAGAGCACCCTCACGGCCTTCGGCAACCTCATCCTGGCCAACGACAGGGCGGCGCTGGTGAGTGCAAAGTTCACCCGCGAGGAGGCCAAGAGGCTCGAGGATGTACTCGGCGTCGAGGTCGAGAGGGGCATGATAGGTGACTTCCACGCGGTTGGAAGCGTTGGAGTGGTCACCAACAGGGGCGGACTCGTCCACCCCGAGGCAACCGACGAGGAGCTCGAGTGGCTCCGCGACCTGTTCAAGGTCGATATCTACGTCGGAACCGCCAATATGGGCGTTCCCTTCGTTGGTTCCTGCATGCTGGCGAACTCTCACGGTGTCGTCGTCGGGCACCTGACCACCGGACCCGAGATAGTGAAGATTGAAGAAGCCTTGGGCTTCCTTGACTGATGAGGGAGGTGTGAGAAATGGAGGTTAAGGTCTTCCGCGTTAAGGGCGTTTTCGAGAGGAACGGAAAGAAGGAGAGGTTCACCAGGGAGTACCGCGGCCTCAAGGCCGAGGACGTCGTTGAGATACTCTACTCCGAGGTCGGCAGCAAGCACCGCGTTCCGAGGAACAAGATATGGATCGAGAGCGTCGAGGAGATAAAGCCCGAAGAGGCCGAGAACCCGATAGTCAGAAAGCTCAGCGGCCTCTGATTCTTATTCTATTTCCTGCCGTTACAGCTCTTTTACAGCCCTTCCTTCCACCCCATGACCCTCGACTGGTAGTGCCTCTTCGGGAAGATTGTGAGCGGGTCAATCCCTCTCTCGCGCAACAGGTGCCTCAGCTCGACCTCGTAGTCGGCCTTCTCCAGCTCCTCGCTCTCCCTGATTTCAACGATGAAGAGCTTCTCCGTCAGCTCCCGTATCGTCTTGTAGCCGAGGCCGAGTAGGGGCCTTATGTAGGCGACGTTGAAGCGGTCCTCCAGGGAGCGGGCCTTCGGCAGGTCGAGGAAAGGCACCCTGTCGTCCCTCCTCGTTCCGTCGCTGACCCTCTCCACATCTGGAAGCGATGCCAGTGCCTCTAAAGCCTGCTCGTGGATGAACTGAATCGCGTTGTTCGGGTGGCCGTCTTTGATCGCCATGTCCGCGGCTTTCTCCAAGATTTCCCGCGGGAGGTAGACGACCCGATGCTCGAATCCCAGCCTTTCGGCGGTCTCTCTGGCGAAACTCCAGTTGTCTAGGAGGCCGAAGCTGACGGTTACCAGTCTCACATCGTAGCTGAGTCTGGTTAGAATCCACGCGCTCAGGCTTGAGTCCTTTCCGCCGGAGTAGAGATGGTGAACCTTCATGGTTGTCCCCCATTTTGAGTCCCCGGAACGCCTTATTAATCTCGCCCCAAAAGGGTTATTAGGTCTGAAGAGGTAATACTCTATTGGTGAAGGTAATGCCAGTTGTGACAAAGAAATACCAGGTGACGATTCCTAAGGATGTACGGGAGGCGCTGGGAATAAAGGCCGGGGATGAGGTTGTTTTCGTCAGGACCCGGGAGGGTTACGTGATAAAGCCCCTGGATGAGTTCCTCAAGGAAATGGCCGAATTGACGGGGGATATAGAGGAAACAGTCGATGAGGTCAGGCAGGGGCTTGCGAGGGGTATAGAGCGCTCTCTCCGCGAGCTGGAGGGAGGGGAATGAAGGTAGTCCTGGACACAAACGTATTCAACAACTGGAAGTTTCTCAAGTGGCTGAAGTCTTCAAATCTTGAACCCGCGATAAACACGGTGGTTTACACTGAATATCTGTACCATCTCGCAAAGAAGGAAGGGGATTTTCAGATTGCCCTGGAAAACTTTGAGACTCTCCTGTGGACAGTTGGAGTTGATGTTGTTGCCTTTGATGTGGAATCCGCCAGGTTTTCCGCCAAAAGTGCTATCGGCCGCTGGGACTTCTCCAAAAACGCCAGGGATTACATGATAGGTGCCCTGGCACTGAAACTCAACGCCCCGTTGATCACCTACAACAAGAAGCACTTTGAGTGGCTCCCGGAAGTCCTCACACCGGAGGAAGCTATGGAGCGCTTCAGTAAATAGGTTTAAAAGGCCAACCTTTATAAGGCCTTCAGCAAACCGCGAGAGGCTTAGAGGTGAGAGATATGGAGAAGCGCTTATCCGGAAAGGTGAGAAGGGCCATTCGCGCGAGATACTACGACATCCCCCCACGAGCCTGGATAGGGAAGAGGGGACTGGATGAGGGTGTCATCGAGGAGATAAACACCCAGCTTGAGAAGGACGGCATCCTCAAGGTCGAGATAAGGAAGGGTGCGCTCATCTCAACCGGCCTCGACAGGCAGGCCCTGGCCAGAAAGGTCGCGGAGATGACCGACAGCGAGCTCATCGACGTGCGCGGCAAAAGGTTTATATTGTTCAAACCGAGGGAAGGTTGGGAAAAGTATTTAAGGAAGCTCCAGAGAAAGGAGCTTTCGAAGGAAAAGCGGGAGGAGAAGCCCGTTAAGAAAGTCAAGCTCGATATCGCTCAATTCAGGAGGAAATTCAAGAAGGGGAGGGATTGAAGGATGGCGACTGTTTACGACGTTCCCGGTGATTTGCTCGTTGAGAGGGTTGCTCAGAAGCTCAAGGAGATAGAGGCCATAAAGCCGCCCGAGTGGGCGCCCTTCGTCAAGACCGGCAGGCACAAGGAGAGGCTCCCGGAGCAGGACGACTGGTGGTACTACAGGGTCGCCGGCGTCTTCAGGAAGGTCTACGTCGACGGCCCGGTCGGCATCGAGAGGCTCAGGACCTGGTACGGCGGCAGGAAGAACCGCGGCCACGCTCCCGAGCACTTCTACAAGGCCAGCGGGAGCATAATCAGGAAGGCCCTCCAGCAGCTCGAAGCGGCTGGCTTCGTCCAGAAGGTTCCGGGCGAGGGAAGGATTGTCACCCCGCAGGGACAGAGCTTCCTCGACAAGATCGCCACCGAGCTCAAGAAGGAGCTTGAGGAGCAGATTCCCGAGCTCAAGAAGTACTGAGGGCTTCGGCCCTTTAAACCCTTTACCGCCTAACCGGCCTCTTCTAAGTACTTTTTCACGCCCCAAAGTGCTTTCTTGAACCGCTCTCCGGAACGCAAAGCCTTTTAACCCAACCCCCAATCTTAACCCGGAGGTGAGGGCCATGGCGGAGGACATTGAGGAGATCAGGAAGAGGAAGCTCATGGAGCTCCAGAAGAAGTACCTCGAGCAGCAGAAGGCCCAGGAAGAGGCTATGAGGCAGGAGATGGAGCTTGAGGCCCAGCTCGATGCCATAATGCGGAGAATTCTCACTCCCGAGGCCAGGGAGAGGCTCGGAAGGGTGAAGCTTGTGAGGCCCGAACTCGCGAGGCAGGTTGAGCTTGTCCTGGTTCAGCTCTATCAGGCGGGCCAGATACGGGAGCCCATCGACGACGCCAAGCTCAAGAGGATTCTGGCGCAGATAGACGAGAGGACGAGGAGAGACTTCAACATTAAGTGGTAGTGAAGGTGAACCCATGGACGCCAGGGAAATAGTGGAGATTCTCGACGAAAAGGGAGAGGTTAGTCTCGATACCTGGAAGGCCGTCTCGGTAAAGAAGAACAAGGACGGGACGGTCGATCTGCTCTATCGCAACCTCCACGTCGGAACCGATGACGATCCCGTCTTCCTCTGGATTTACGCCAACATAGTTGAGGAGGACTGGGACGTCCGTGTTCTGGAGAGGATAACCTTCAAGCGCGAGGACATCGCGTGGTTACTCCGCTACGTGGTTAAAAAAGGCGAAGGTTTATAAGGGCTATATAAAATAGCCGGCCGGTTGGGGGTGTTGGAGTGAGCAATCGTAGGGTTTGCCCGGTGTGCGGTTCGACCGAGACGATCTACGACCCGGGTAGGGGAGAGGTTATCTGTAAGGTTTGCGGTTATGTCATCGAGGAGAACGTCATAGATATGGGGCCCGAGTGGAGGGCCTTCGACGCGAGCCAGAGGGAGAAGAGAGCGCGCGTCGGTGCCCCCGAGAGTATTCTGCTTCACGATAAGGGTCTCTCAACCGACATAGGCATCGACAGGAACCTCTCCGGATTGATGCGCGAGAAGATGTACCGCCTGAGGAAGTGGCAGAGCCGCCTCCGCGTTAGCGACGCCGCCGAGCGTAACCTCGCCTTTGCCCTCAGTGAGCTGGATAGAATCGCCTCCCAGCTAAGCCTCCCGAGGCACGTTGAGGAGGAAGCCGCTCGCTTGTACCGTGAGGCCGTGCGGAAGGGCCTCATAAGGGGACGCTCGATCGAGAGTGTGATTGCCGCCTGCGTCTACGCGGCCTGCAGGCTCGTCAAGGTTCCGAGGACCCTCGACGAGATAGCGGACATATCGAGGGTTGACAAGAAGGAGATAGGGAGGAGCTTCCGCTTTATTGCCAGAAACCTCAACCTCACACCGAAGAAGCTCTTCGTCAAGCCAACCGACTACGTCAACAAGTTCGCCGACGAGCTCGGCCTGAGCGAGAAGGTCAGGCGGAGGGCGATAGCGATACTCGAGGAGGCCTATGAGAGGGGCCTCACCAGCGGAAAGAGTCCGGCCGGCCTCGTCGCGGCGGCGCTCTACATAGCGAGCCTGATCGAGGACGAGAAGAGGACCCAGAGGGAGGTAGCGGAAGTCGCGCGCGTCACCGAGGTGACCGTCAGGAACCGCTATAAAGAGCTCGTTGACAAGCTGAACCTCAAGATACCTGTTTGAAACCTATGGATAAAATTGGGGCGGCTCAGCCCCTCCCGAACCAGCTTTCCAGCGTTGCCTGCTTTCCTGCCTTTACCGCCTTCTTCAGCCTTTCGAGGCCGTTCTTAACGCGCTCTTCGCTGAAGTCGTGCTCGTCACAGAGGAACTTGAGGATTTCCTCCTCGTCCGGCTCGCGCCACTTCAGCTCGTAGTCGTCCGTGACCGGCGGATTGAGGAAGAACTCCTTTATCGCGTAGAGGTCGACCTCGCCCTCCTTCTGGTACTTCTTTAGGGGGTCCTTGCTCCTTTTGACTATCGTCAGGGCCTTCTTCGGTCCGATACCCTTTATCCCGCCGGGGTTGTAGTCGGTTCCGACCAGAATCGCCATCTCGATGAGCTTCTCCCTGTCTATGCCCAGCTCCCTGAGAACCTCCTCCAGAACCACCAACTCGGGCTTCACCTCGACGTAGACGTTCTTTCCGGGGAGCTTTCTCCTGCCGGTTATCGTGAGGTTCCTCACCAGCTTTGGCGCGCCGAAGAGGAGCGAGTCGTAGTCCTGGCTGGCGGAGGCGTAGACCTTCTTTTTAGCGGCCATGTACGCGGCCTGGGCCTCGCCCTCGCTCGGCGCCTGAATTACGGGTATCCCCATGAGCTCAAGAAGTCTCTTGGCGTCGTTTATCAGTTGCTCATTGACCCTGGTTGCGCGCATCGCGTACTTCTTCGCCTCCTCGAGGTCGCCCCTCTCGAGGGCCTCGTGCCACTTCTCCTCGGCCTCTTCCCTCGCTTCTCTCCTCTTCTCTATCTCCTTCCTCTTGAACTCCGGGGGCTTCCCGTCGAAAACGTACGCTGGCTTTATTCCGGCCTCCATGAGGTTGATGTTCCTATAGAAGAGGCCGCTGAGGTGGGAGGTTATCCTCCCGCGGGAGTCCATGAGCGGTGTCCCGTCGCGCTGCCTTATGGTCGAGAGGAACTGGTATATCGCGTTGAACGCGTCGATGGCAACTTTTCTCCCGTAGAGGTTCTCCAGTTCTATCTCCTTCCTCGGAACGAGCTCGCCTATCTGTACGCCCATCCACACCACCTAAGTGAGAAGAGTGCACGGAAGTATTTAGGGTTTTACCCGACTCACTTTCTCCCACGCTCAATGAGAAACTCCTCGTGGGAAGTTACTCTCCTCCGCTCCTGAACGTATATCCAGCCCATGACGAAGATGAGGGAGGCAATGCCGAGGAGCGTTGTCCAGGGTATCTCTGTGTAGTCGAGGGTGATTACTATCTTCCTAACCATTGCGAGAACGCCGAGCTCAACGACGTTTCTCATGCTGACGTGGTGCTCCTTGACGTACATAGCAAGGAGCTCGAAAATTTCGAGAAAGATGATGATGAGCACGATCTGATGGAGGACTAGCTCCACATCGAAGTGGTGCAGGGACGTCGTGAAAAGCATCCAGATTAGGTATATCACGTAGCCCATTGTGAGCGTGCCCAGGGTTATTACGACTAGATCAAAGAGAACGCTCAGCCAGTTCATTATGATGGTCTCAACCACGCTGGGCTCCCTTGCCATACCCCCACCGAATTAGGTTTGCCTAACTAGATTAAAAATCTTCCGGTGGGCAACTGGAGAACTCTTACTCCATGAGATCGATGAGTTCCTCCCTCCCATGTTCGATCAGGAAGTGTTCGTGTTCATCCTCCCTCCTTCTCTCCCGCGTGTAAACCCAGCCCATCGCGGCTATAAGGGCCGCCATGCCGAGGAGCACCTGCCAGCCGAGTTCCGTGAGGTCGAGTGTTATGAGGAGCTCCTTCACGAGCGCCAGCACGCCTATCTCCACGACGTTTTTCATCGGGACGTGGTGGTAGATGATGTACATGACGATTATCTCGAAGATCTCAAGGAATATCAGGATGAGAACTATGCTCTGGAGGGCATCTTCGGGGGCAAAGTGTATGAGCGAGTTTATCGCGAGGTCCCATATCATCCTGACGACGTAGAGCATGGTCAGTGTACCCAGGGCTATCACGACGAAGTCGAAGAGAATGCTCAGCAGCCGGAGTGCCCTTCTCTCGGCCCTGCTTCCAAAAGTTCTCACGCTATCGCCTGAATCAGTGGTTTGGGTGTTGGGATTAATAAAATTTTGGAATTCCTGAACGGGTTCCGAATCAACGGTGTCCAACCTTCGGTTCTTTTAACGTCCGTCGATTCGGTTATCGTCAAAACGAGAAGAGAAAAGTTATAACTCGTTTTACGGACGTGAAACTGTAACTTTCATTCAGGTGAGGTGATTGAGATGGATGGAAACCTGGAGGCTCTCTTCAGACCCAAGAGCATCGCCGTCATCGGCGCTTCTGAAAAACCGGGCAAGATAGGATACGCCGTTATGAAAAACCTCGTTGAGTACGGCTACGATGGCAAGATATACCCGATCAACATCAAGGGCGTTGAGATAGAGATAAACGGAAGGAAGTTTCAGTCCTACAAGAGCATCCTCGACGTCCCGGACGAGGTTGACATGGCCGTCATCGTCGTTCCTGCCAAGTTCGTTCCGCAGGTCGTTGAGGAGGCCGGAAAGAAGGGCGTCAAGGTTCTTCCGATAATCAGCTCCGGCTTCGGTGAGCTCGGCGAGGAGGGTAAGAAGGTCGAGAGGCAGATAGTCGAGACCGCCCACAAGTACGGCATGAGGATCCTCGGCCCGAACATCTTCGGCGTCGTCTACACCCCCGCCAAGATGAACGCCACCTTCGGCCCGACCGACGTCATGCCGGGCAACCTGGCTCTCATCAGCCAGAGCGGAGCGCTCGGAATAGCCCTCATGGGCTGGACCATCCTTGAGAAGGTCGGCCTCTCTGCCGTCGTCAGCGTCGGAAACAAGAGCGACATCGACGATGCTGACCTGCTCGAGTTCTTCAAGACCGACGACAACACCAAGGCGATACTCATCTACATGGAGGGCGTCAAGGACGGAAGGCGCTTCATGGAGGTCGCCAAGGAGGTCAGCAAGGAGAAGCCGATTATCATCATCAAGGCCGGAAGGAGCGAGCGCGGTGCCAAGGCCGCCGCGAGCCATACCGGTTCACTCGCCGGTGCCGACAAGATATACGAGGCCGCCTTCAAGCAGAGCGGCGTTCTCCGTGCCCTTACCATAGGCGAGGCCTTCGACTGGGCCAGGACTCTGAGCAACCTTCCGGAGCCTGCTGGCGAGAACGTTGTCATCCTCACCAACGGTGGCGGAATCGGAGTTATGGCCACCGACGCGGCCGAGGAGGAGGGACTGCACCTCTACGACAACCTCGAGGACCTCAAGGTCTTCGCCAACCACATGCCACCCTTCGGTTCCTACAAGAACCCGGTCGACCTCACCGGTATGGCGGGCGCCGAGGCCTACGAGGGTGCCGTTCGCGACGCACTCGCCAACCCGAACATGCACGCCATAGCCGTCCTCTACTGCCAGACCGCTGTGCTCGACCCGCGCGACCTGGCCAAGATAGTCATCCGCGAGTACAACGAGAGCGGTAGGAAGAAGCCCCTCGTCGTTGCCATCGTCGGCGGCATAGAGGCCAAGGAAGCCATCGACATGCTCAACGAGGAAGGAATTCCGGCCTATCCGGAGCCGGAGAGGGCCATAAAGGCTCTGGCAGCGCTCTACCGCTGGAGCAACTGGAAGGCCAGGCAGAAGAAGGAGTGATTTCCTTCCATTTCTTCCAATTCTTCGGTTCGCCATCCGGTTCTTCCGGCAAGTGTTTTTAACGTGCACTTCCCAGATAGCTCTGGGGAAGTGCCATGCTCATCGCCCTCATCTCCGACATCCACTCCAACCTGGAGGCGCTGAAGGCGGTGTGGAAGGAGATAAAGCGCGCCGACGCAGTTCTCTGCATGGGGGACCTGGTCGGCTACGGGGCTTCGCCAAACGAGGTCGTGGAGTTCGTCCGGAAGCAGATGGAGAAGAGAACCTTCCTCTGCGTCCGGGGCAACCACGACAACGCGATAGCCTTCGGCGCGGAGTGGGGCTTCAACCCCTACGCGAGGCAGGCGGTGAGGTGGCACCAGCGGGTGATGACGATCGAGAACCTTGAGTTCCTCAGAAGGCTTCCGGTTAGACAGTTCTTTACCGACGATACCGGCAGGAGCTACCTCCTCATCCACGGCTCGCCGCGGGCACCCCTGGACGAGTACGTATTCCCCTGGTACTCCGACGAAGAGCTAAGGGCAATCCTGAGCTACGTGAGGCAGGACGACCTCCTCCTCGGCCACACCCACGTGCCGATGCTGAGGGTGATAGACGGCAGGAGGATAATCAACCCCGGCGGTGTCGGCCAGCCCCGCGATGGGGACTGGAGGGCGGCCTACGCGATGATAGACACTGAGGCAGAGTTCCCAGATAACGTCGGGTTCTA
This sequence comes from Thermococcus sp., assembly GCA_027062125.1. Classification (GTDB taxonomy): domain Archaea; phylum Methanobacteriota_B; class Thermococci; order Thermococcales; family Thermococcaceae; genus Thermococcus. Next base: position 2,081 of record JAMOTW010000189.1, on the reverse strand, counting down.
CAGGGTGGAGTACGAGGTGGAAGAAGCGGCCAGAAAGATATTGGAAGCCGGCCTCCCGCGCTTCCTCGCTGAGAGGCTGTACGACGGGGTTTAAAGTCCGCCGCCGGTGGACTGCTCTTCGGTTCCGGTCACCTTCTCCTTGACGGCGACCGGTCTCCTGAGCTTCGACTTGACCGCGAGCTTGGTCGAGTCTATGATTATGACCTCTCCGATGCTCTTCACCGCGCTGACCGGGATGAGGAGCAGACCCTCGTGATCCGTGACGAACTCGCTGGTGTCGAGGTCCTCGTCGGGCTCGGCAACTATCACAAGAATATCACCGGTCTCCTCGTCGAAGCTGAGGTCGTAGACCCAGCCGAGCCTCACACCGGTGTCGGTTATCAGTTCAACGTCCCTAAGCTTGGAAGCCATTATCTTGACCATTTTCGCCACCCCTCGGTTTAATCGTGTAAGCAATTGGGCACCAACGTATAAAACTTTTTCCGAAAAGAAAGAATCAGAAGGTGTAGTAGTCCGGCCCCTTTGCCTTCTCCTTCCCGCGCTTCCTGTTCTCCTCGAAGTTCCTGTAGTACTCGACCATATAGGGCGTTATGCTTGGACGCACCTTCTTTAGTGCGGCCTCAAAGTCCCTCTTTGAAACCCTGAGCTTCTCAAGGAACTCCTCGCTCTCCTCCTCGACGAGCTCCTCTGGCAGTTCCTTCATTATCCTGCGCATCGCTATCAGCGCGGCTTCCCTCACCAGGGCCTCGATGTCCGCTCCGCTGTAGCCCTCGGTCTTCTTCGCGAGCTCCCTGAGATTAACGTCGTCCGCGAGGGGAACGCGCCTGGTGTGGACTTTGAGTATCTCGAGCCTGGCCTTCTCGTCCGGCGCCGGAACTAGTATGAGCCTGTCGAACCTTCCTGGCCTCAGCAGGGCCGGGTCGAGGATGTCCGGCCTGTTGGTTGCCGCTATAACTACGACGCCGCTGTTCCTCTCGATGCCGTCCATCTCGGTGAGGAGCTGGTTGATGAGCCTGTCCGTAACGCGGTCACCCTCCATGCCCCTTGCGGGTGCTATCGCGTCAATCTCGTCTATGAATATCACAGTTGGAGCCGCCTGGCGAGCCTTCCTGAAGATTTCCCTCACGCGCTTCTCGCTCTCACCGACCCACTTGGAGAGAACCTCCGGCCCGCGGATTCCTATGAAGTTGGCCTCGCTCTCAGTTGCCACTGCCTTGGCCAAAAGCGTCTTGCCGGTTCCGGGCGGACCGTAGAGGAGTATTCCCCTCGGGGGCTCTATCCCCAGCCTCTGGAATGCCTTCGGGTACTTGAGGGGCCATTCAACGGCCTCACGAAGCTCCTGCTTTATACCCTCCAGTCCACCGATGTCCTCCCAGCGGACGTTCGGCATCTCGATTAGCACTTCCCTGAGCGCGCTTGGGTCCACCATCTTGAGGGCCTCGTAGAAGTCCGCCTTCCTCACGCGGAGCTCCTGGAGAACCTCTGGTGGAATCCTCTCCTGCTCCGGGCTGACCTTGCCCTCGTTGATGAGCCTCCTCAGGACGACCATAGCGGCCTCCCTTGCGAGCGCGGCCAGGTCGGCGCCGACGAAGCCGTGGGTCTTCTCGGCTATCTCGTCGAGCATCCTGTCTATGAGGCGCATCCTCACCTCAGCGTAAACCTCGCTCTCGGTTTTGAGGAGCTCCTTCACTTCTGCCTCGTTCTTGGCCTTTTCAACGAGTTCGAAGAGCTTTCTCAGGGCGTTCTCATCGAAGGCCTTCTTCTTCATCAGCTCTCTCAGAACCTTGAGAACGGTCTCCTTGTCGTAGTCCGGCTCGAGGGGCATTCCCCTGGTGTGTATCTGGAGTATCTCCTTCCTGCCTTTCTTGTCGGGAACCCCAACCTCTATCTCCCTGTCGAAGCGCCCGGGTCTCCTGAGGGCCGGGTCGAGGGCATCGGGCCTGTTCGTCGCGGCTATGACTATGACCTTACCGCGCCCCTTGAGGCCGTCCATTAAAGTCAACAGCTGGCTGACGACACGCTTCTCAACCTCTCCGACCACTTCCTCCCTCTTCGGGGCTATTGCGTCAATCTCGTCGATG
>JAMOTW010000188.1 GCA_027062125.1 Thermococcus sp. | reverse complement strand
TCGAAGAACTCCTCGTTGATGTAGAGCACTCCAATTCCAGTCGGCCCCATCGGCCCCTTGTGGCCCGAGAAAGCTAAAAAGTCCGCGTGGAGCTTTTTAACGTCCACCTCCATGTGGCCGGCGCTCTGGGCGGCATCGACGACGAATATCGCCCCCGCTTCCTGGGCCATCTTTCCGAGTTCCTCGACCTCGTGGATAACTCCGAGGGCGTTGGAGACGTGCTGGACCGCGACGAGCTTGGCTCCCTTAATCTTCTTTTCCGCATCGCTTAAATCGAGGTTGCCCTCGTCGTCGCCCTCTATGAACTCTAACTTGAGGCCGAGCTTTTTGGCCAGCCTCTGCCACGGGAGCAAATCCGAGTGGTGCTCGTAGGGAGTCGTCACTATCCTGTCGCCGGGCTTGAAGAGATGCTCAAGGCCGAGGGCAACAAGGTTGAGGCTCTCGCTCGTGTTCTTGGTGAACGCTATTTCCTCGAACTCCGCGTTGAGGAAATCGGCAACTACCTTTCTGCTCTCCTCGTACTTGTGGGTCGCCATCTGGGAGAGCCTGTGTATTCCCCTGTGGACGTTGGCGCGGTACTTGAGGTAGTACTCGTCCATCGCCTCTATAACCGGCCTCGGTGTGAGCGAAGTGGCCGTGTTGTCGAAGTATATGACCTCCTCGGTCAGTGGAATGTCCTTCCTAACGTCCTCCGGAATCCTCATGAAACCACCTCCAGAACTCCAGCGCAGTCGTAGATGATTCGAGCGAGCTCCTCACCTTTTTTTGCATCCTCGAGGAGCTTGATTATTATCTTGCCGCTCGGATAGACGCTCGTTTCGTAACCCTCCATTTCGAGAATGAGCATCATCCCCGGCAGGAGCTTCTTCACGGTGTAACCCTTCTCCTTCAGGCACTGGGCGGTTCTCGTGAGGTCAACTTTCACCTTCCTGTCCCACGAGTAGCCGCTTATGACGACTCCCTTCATCGTTACGCAGGGCTTTGCGATTATCATCTTCCCCACCGGTCGAAATTGGAAAAAGAGCCTTATACGGCTTTCCCAAACCGAAGGTTAAGGACAAAAGTGGGAATTGTGAAAAGGGGCTCAGCAGACCCTCGGAACCGGGTCTCCGGCCGGCGGCTCAAGGAAGCGCTTTCCGCCTATGCCCGTCTCCACGAGAACCTTGCCCCGGTAGTTCTCTATGACGTCGCCGATTATCGCCGCGTTCTTCCCCTTCTCAGTGCTTCTCATGGCTTCCAGCGCTTCCTCCGCGTGCTCCCTTGGAACGATCATGACAACTTTGCCCTCGTTGGCGACGTCGAAGGGGTTTATGCCCAGCATATCGCTCGCCGCCCTGACCTCCGGCCTCACGGGCACGTCGGCCTCCCTTATGAGTATCCCGACGTTGGCCTTCCTTGCCATCTCGTTGAGGGCGTTGCTTAGTCCACCCCTCGTGGGATCCTTCATGGCATGTATGTTCTCCCAGCCGATTGCTTTAGCCACCGCCTCGACGACCTCCCATATCGGGGCAACGTCGCTCTTCAGCTCGGTCTCGAAGGCTATTCCCTCGCGGTGGCTCATCAGCGCTATCCCGTGGTCTCCAACGGTCCCGCTGACTATCACTACGTCGCCCACCTTTGCCCCGGCGTCGCTTACTGGCTTTTCTGCGATTCCTATTCCTGCCGTTATGACGAAGATGCCTATGCCGTCCTCAACAACCTTGGTGTCGCCGGTGACGATGGGAACCGGCACCTCTTTAGCGGTCTCGTCCATCGAGCGGAGTATTCTCTTCAGGTCCTCACCGTCGAAGCCCTCGCCGATAATCATCGAGTTGGCCAATGCTAAAGGCTTGGCCCCCATGACGGCCAGGTCGTTCACCGTCCCGCTGACGGCCAGGCGCCCTATGTCTCCACCCGGGAAGAAGAGTGGCTTGACCGTGTGGCCGTCTATCGTGAACACAAGGTGCTTATCGCCGAAGGGTATCGTGGCCCCATCGTCGAGGGCATCTAACCCTATCCCGCCTGCCGATTTCAGGCTCAGGCTCTTCAGTACGACGTCCCTTAGGAGCTCCTCCATTATTTCTCCACCGGCTCCGTGTTCGAGCTTTATCTTCTCAACCATACTCATTCCTCCAAAAAGCCCTTGGATGATAGGTAGTGCCTCGTGAATTCGAGGAATTCTTCAGCGTGCTTGATCTGTTGCAGGGACGTTTCTTCGGGGATGTCATTCATAACCGAGTAGTCCCCCACCTGCCTTATCTCGAAGGCGAGTGTGATGTATGTAAAGAGCTTGTGAGGAACCTCGTCAGTTTTCACGAACTCCCTGCCAAGAAGGGCTATCAACGCCGAGTGCTTTGAGACGCTTATCCCCTTCGTTAGCAGAATCGCCTCAGCGCAGTAAAACATGGTGTAGTACGCCCTTGAGACTGCGAAGTCGTACATGCCGCGCTCGTGAAGGAGCTTTGCGGCTTCCAGGCTCTTCTTTGCTTTCTCAATCATCAACGGGATTTTTTCCATCATATCCTGACACCCTCGGCGTTTACGTTCCATATCAGCGGGTCGCTGGACATTTCGGGGTTTTCAACGTATGGAATCAGGGAGAACACCACACCGTGCTCCAGGACCAATTCTGCCGACAGCTCTCCGATTTTCTCCAGTTTCTCTGTGTCTGGCCATCTCTTCACTACAACCAGCACATCCACATCGCTGTCCTCCCTCGCCTCCCCTCTCGTGTAGGAGCCGAAGAGGATGACCTCGACCAAGTCATCGTCCAGGATCTCCTGAAGCCTTTCCTTCACCTCGCGCAGGATTTCGAGGAGCTCTTCCCTCGGGATCAGGGGCATTGATCAGCACCTCATCTTGGCGAGCAGTTCCTCATCGTTTTCGAGGAGAACGTCCTCGGTAGTGCTGTAGGTCTCGACGAAACGGAGGTACGTCTCCCTGTCCACCCTACCGGAAGCGAAGGTCTTCTCTATCTCTTCCTCAACCATACGCTCTATCCGCCTGATGAAGTCGTCGCCGACCCAGTCCGGAACCCTAATCGTGATCACCCTGCCCATTTCCTCACCAATTGTGCGTTTGAGTTTAACCCTTAAAACCCTTCCTGGGTACCCAGTGTTCCTATTAAAGACCCAGCAGCCATTTCTTCAGGCTGGTCACCTTTACCTCCTTTCCCGCCGTCTTTACAACGTCATCCTCCTCCAGAGTTACTATCGTTAGCTTCTCGATGCCCAGCTCTCTACCCGCTTCAATCAAAGCTCTGACTTCCCTTTCACGGTTTTTCTCGTGAAGCTCCACGGCGACCTGAATGAGCTCCCTTCCTTTGATTACAAAATCAACCTCGCGCCCGTTCCTTGTCACGTAGTAGAACAGCTCCCCGTTGGGCTCATACCCCCGTTTAAGAAGCTCCGTGAAGACGAGGTTTTCAAGGAGCCTGCCCTCGTCCTCGACGCCCATCACCTTAAGCAGTCCGTTATCGACGAGGTATGGCT
>JAMOTW010000187.1 GCA_027062125.1 Thermococcus sp. | reverse complement strand
TTTTGGAAATTAAATAGTTTTTGGCAACAACAGAAGAGGCAATATACAAATGAGGAGAGAATGAGAACAGGAAGCCAGCCCTCAGCGGGAGGACTGGGCAATCCTCTCGATCTCTTCCTTCTTGCTGTAGGCGAAGCTCTTCGGGTCCTTGTTGGCGGCGGCGATTATCTCCTCGGCGAGGGCCTGGGCGTAGCTGGTCTTGTTCCTGTAGCACTTGGCTGAAGCGCCGAGGGCGATGTTCTTGAGGGCTATGTCGAGCCTCCTGAGAGGGGAGACGTCGACCGCCATGTGGTAGCGGATTCCACCGAAAGCGATGGTGGTCGTGTCCTCCCTCGGGGCGGAGTTCTCGATGGCCCTGACGAGGACCTGAATCGGGTTCTGCTTCGTCCTGCGCTCGATGATCATGAAGGCCTCCTTGACGACCTCGTAGGCCTTCATCTTCTTGCTCATGAGCGAGCGGTGCTCACGCCTCATGAAGTGGCCGCCGACCTTGTGGCCGCTTGAACCGCTGCGCATGACCTTGTTGATGAGCCTCTCAACGATGTGGACGTTGGCCTTTCCAAAGGACTTCTTGGCGTGCCTTCCGTGGCTGTGGGGGAGGATCCTCGGCTCAAGGTTTATGTATGGCCTGAGGGAGGGGTCGTTGACGGTTACGTCCTCAACGCTCCACCTGCCCATAACCTTGGGTTCCTTCGGGATGTAGAACCTCTCTGTTAGTGCCTTGGCCATTCCCTTCACCTCCTCGGCTTCTCCTTCCTTCCCTTGACGAGCTCCTTGAGGGAAACCCTGTTCACCTTGACGACCTTGTACCTGATACCGGGGATATCACCCATCGAACCGCCCTTGGGACCGCCGATTCCCTCGATGATGACCTCGTCGTGCTCGTCGATGTGGTTGATGGCACCGTCACCGGGGGTGAAGGCGGTAACGACCTTACCGTTCTTGATGAGCTGAACACGGACAGCCTTACGCATAGCGGAGTTCGGCTGCTTTGCCTCGACGGCGATCTTCTCGAGGACGATTCCCTTCGCCTGCGGAGCTCCCTCGAGCGGGTCGCTCTTCTCCTTGAGGCGGAGGACCCTTCTCTTGTAGCGAATGTCGCTCCAGCGGAACTTCTTTCTCTTGAGCTTGAGCTTCCTACCGGCAAACTCTCCATACGGGGCCTTCTTTCCAGCCATGATCATCACCTCAAATTATGACCACATCGTGAATGCCGTGGTGTCTCTCCATCAACTCTTTCACGAGGTTGATGTTCTGGCCGCCCTTGCCTATCGCGCGGGGCTTGTCGCGCGGGCCGATGTCAAGGAGGGCGACCTTCTTACCATCACGCTTCTCAGTGATGTGGACCTTTTTAACCTTAACTCCAAGGCTCTTATAAATGTTCCTCAGGAACTCTTCGGGGTTCTCGGAGTGCTCGATGAGCTCGATGTCCTTCCCGAGCATGTTCTGGACGCGCTTGACGTTGGCTCCCTTCTTCCCGAGGGCGAGGCCCATCTCACCCTTCTTGATGACATAGATGAGCCTGTTCCTGTTGGTGTCTATGAGGCAGTCCAGCACTGTAGCTCCGGTCATGCTCTCGAACAGCGCTATGAACTTTATCTGGTCGGTGTTGAGCTTGAGCGGCATTACTCCTTACCCCCAGCCAAGGCCAGTATCCTGCTCTCACCGGGGTCGAGTATCGCGAGGGCCGAGACGGTGTGCGGCCTTCCAAGGAGGGTTCCGAGCTCGACGCTGGTTCCCTCGAACTCGTATATCGGTATGCCGCTGAGCTTGGCATAGTAGAGTATGTCCTCCTTTATGTCCGGCCTGGCGTTCCTGGCGACGATAATCATCTTTGCGCCGCCCATCTTCGCGTACTGTATGGCCTTCTTAGCTCCCATGACTATCTTTCCGGTCTCCTCAGCCTTCCTAAGCTCAAAGGTGAAATCAACCATTACCTACACCTCCCTACTCCCTTTTCGGTCTCAGGGGGAGATTCATTGCCAGTCTGACCATTCCCGTACCGACGGGCACGGGCTGTCCTATCAGCACGTTCTCAACGACACCGTTGAGCGGGTCAACGTCGCCCCTCTCAGCGGCCTCGAAGAGGTGCTGGGTGGTTATCTCGAAGGCGGCCCTGGCAAGCACGCTGGCCTTCTCCCCGACTATACCGTGCCTGCCTATGGGCAGTATCACACCATCGAGCGTCATCATATCGGCGACGAGCATGATGTGCCTGACGTCAACCTCGAGACCCTGCTCGCGCATCGTGTTGACGATTTCCTCTATGATGGCGTTTCTGGCAGCTTCAATGCCGAGCACGTCCGCGATCTCCCAGATGTTGTTCGTCCTCGTCCTCGTCGGGTCGATGCCGGGAACCTTGAGTACCTGCTTGAAGTTCGAGCCCTCCGTGTAGATGACGTACTCGTCGCCTTCCTTCCTGATGATGGTCTTCCCGACGCCCGAGAGGCCTTTAAGGCGGTGCTTTTTAACCTTTTCGGAGAGCCTCCTCAGGTCTGAGAGCTTAGCGACCTTCTTGGGCCTCATAATGAGCGTGTACCCGTCAACCTCGAACTCCGCGGTCTTGAAAGAGCTCTCGAGCTTCCGCTGAATCCTCTCCATGTCGAGTCCGGCCTTCTCGAGCCTCTCCGGGTCGACCTCCACTATGAACTCGTAGTTGAGGATGTCGATGCTCATCTCGCGAGCGAGGTTCTCCAGGGTGGTTCCCTCTATCTTCCTCGCAACCTCGAGGGCCTTCTCCCTGTCGTAGCGGTGCTTCTCGTCGAGGTAAACGGTCATGATCGGCGTTGACGGGTTCTTCCTCGCGTCGACGATCTCGATGATTCTCGGCAGACCGAGGGTGACGTTGATCTCAGCGACACCCGCGTAGTGGAAGGTGTTGAGGGTCATCTGCGTTGACGGCTCGCCGATTGACTGTGCTGCGACCGTTCCGATGGCCTCTCCAGGCTCTATGAGGGCCCTCTGGTACTCCTTGACGGTCTCGTCTATTATCGCCTGAACCTCCGCCTTCTTGAGCTTGTACTTCTTGTTGTACTCGACGAGCTTGTTGTAGAGCTCCTCCTTGATGTTCTCCGGAAGCTCGGCCTTGTCGACCATGCTCTTGATGGTCTTCGCTGCGACCATTTCACTCACCTCCCCTCATCTTGATGAGGGTCCTAACGATGACCCTATCAACGTCAACCGTCTTGCCCTGCCAGCTCTTCATCGGGTCTATTCCGTCCTCACCGTACTTGAACTGGACGATGATTCCCGTCGGGTCTCTGACGGTTCCGTCGTAGTCTACCTTGAGGTCCTGGAGGGCGTTGATGAGCCTCCTCTGCATGTAACCGCTCTGTGCAGTCCTGACGGCCGTATCGACAAGTCCCTCACGTCCACCCATTGCGTGGAAGAAGTACTCCTGCGGGGTAAGGCCGCTCTTGTATGAGTTTGTGACGAATCCCTTCGCCCTGGCGCCGAGGTCTCCCGGCTTGAAGTGGGTTAG